>JBEPZC010000173.1:0-2542 GCA_041641035.1 Candidatus Bipolaricaulota bacterium | reverse complement strand
ACCGATCAAGCGATCCTCGAGCTCTTCCCCAAGGACGAAGCCCTGAGGCGCTGGATCACGATGGCGCAGAAGCGCGTGAAGTTTCAAGGGTTGCCGGCGCGGATCTGTTGGCTGGGCTATGGCGAGCGCGCCAAGGCCGGGTTGTATTTCAATGAGTTAGTGAGAAAGGGCGAGCTGAAAGCGCCTATCGTCATCGGGCGCGATCACTTAGATGCTGGCTCGGTCGCTTCGCCCTATCGCGAGACCGAAGGGATGAAAGATGGCTCGGATGCGATAGCCGATTGGCCCATCTTGAACGCGTTGTTGAACGCTGTCTGTGGGGCGACGTGGGTCTCGGTGCATCACGGTGGCGGGGTGGGGATTGGGAAGTCAATTCACGCGGGGATGGTGATCGTCTGCGACGGCACCAAGGAAGCTGACAAGCGACTCGAGCGCGTCCTCACAGCCGATCCGGGCTTGGGCGTGGTGCGTCACGCCGATGCGGGCTACGAGGAGGCGATCAGAGTCGTGCGGGAGAAGGGCATCAAGATGCCGCGACTCAAGCCCTAGGAGGAGATCTATGCCTGAAGGCAAGAGCGTTGGGGGTTTTCTGCGGCCCTGGCAGGTCTCGCAGTATCTGGGCATTCCCATCGAGAAGGTCTACGAGATGATGGAGTCCGGAGAACTCCCCGCAGAGAAGATCGAAGGTCGCTGGCGTGTTGATCTAGCAAAATTAGAAAAATGGCTCGATGAGGACGTCTCGCCCGAAGATATAGAAAAGCTCGCCCAGCGCCTCAACGTTCCTCAAGAGAAGGTCCGGGACTTCCTCAAGAAAGCCGGTGCGTCATAGGATCTTCTCGGCAGCCTTGGGTTTGTCTACAGAGATAGCCAGCTCCACGCGCTTGGGCGTTCGGCTCACTAGATAGATCCCTTCGATGTTGATCTTATTTTTAGCAAGCTTTTTCGCCACGCGTGCCAGGGCTCCCGGCTTATCAGCCATGCGGATATTGAAGACCGAGTTCATGGTGAACTTGAACTTGTTCTCCTTCAGCACTGCTGCGGCTTTGCGGTCGTCATCGACCACAAAGCAGACCGTGGCCCGTGGGGCAGAGAAAGCCAATCCTGCGATCGAGTGAATATTGATACCCTGCTTCCCCAGAAGCGTTGTGAGCCTAGACAGCTCGCCTGGCTTGTTGGGCAGCGTCACACGGAACTCTTTGAGCATTCTATCACCATCCTTTGATGGCCTATTATAGCCATAGCCAAGCAGAAAGGGAAATCTGCAGTTGAACCTACACTTCAAGGAGCTTCTTCTTTGGCGCCTGCGTCAAGACGCGACAGCCCTTCTCTTCGACGACCGCGACGTCTTCGATGCGCACCCCGCCCCAGCCCGGCAGATAGATTCCCGGCTCGACTGTGACGACGTTGCCCGCTTGGAGTTTGTCCTTCCCAAAGGGCGAGAGCCTTGGGCTCTCGTGCACGTCTAACCCCAAACCGTGGCCGGTCCCGTGCCCAAAATTCTTCTTGTACCCGGCTTTGGCGATCGTCTCGCGCGCGGGCGCATCAGACTGCTTGCTGGTCAGTCCCGCTCGTAAATTCTCAATAGCGCGCTCTTGGGCTTCCAGAACGATCTTATAGATCTTCTTCTGCTCGGCGGTCGCGCGCCCCACGACGACCGTGCGCGTCAGATCGGCACAATAGTGATCGACTTTCGCTCCCATGTCGAAGAGCACAAGATCGCCCTTTTGGACTTCTCGATCTTGGGGTTCATAGTGGGGCATTGCTGTGGTTGCCCCCGTCGCGACGATGCTCTCAAACGCCAGGCCGTCTCCCCCATGAGTGCGTATATATTTTTCGATCTCCCAGGCGAGCTCGCGCTCGGTCACCCCAGGCTTAATCTTTCCCAGAATGAACTCAAAAGCTTTATCTGTCAGCCGGATAGCGCGCTCAATCGCTCTGATCTCAGAGTCGTCTTTCACGGCGCGCAGCGTCTCGACCAGTCCCGCGACAGGCACGAGCCTTGTCTTTTTGAGTCGGTCGCGCAGCTGATGGAAGAGCCAGGTGCTGGTCGTGGGGCTGTTGATCGCGATATTTTTGAGCTTGAGGCGATTGATTCTCGTGGCGACGGTCGTTACTCGGCCTTTGAGCTCGATGACTTCATAGGCCGAGACGGTCTCTTGGGCGCGGGTGATGTAGCGTGAATCTGTGAGAAAGAGCTGGTGATCTTTGGTGATGATGAGCACCCCGAATGACCCCGAAAAGCCTGTCAGATAATAGAGATTTGATCTATCGGAGCTCTCGACGTTGACCAGGCAGAACCCATCGAGCTTTTTGCGCTGGAGCGTATCGCGAAGCCGTTCGCATCGAACTGTATAGATATCCATAACAGGGCTGATTATATCCGAACGGAGCTGGTCGTGCTATAATTGTTGTGATGGCTAAGAAGAAGCATCTTGTGCGTCGAGGGCAGGGAGCGCAGAGGAAAGCTGCGCAGGAGTTGGTGAAGGTTCCGCCTCTGCCAGATCCTGCTATCTGTCCTATGTGTCAGAGGCCCTTCACGGTC
>JBEPZC010000172.1:0-2602 GCA_041641035.1 Candidatus Bipolaricaulota bacterium | reverse complement strand
TCGAGGTGGACGAGGAGACCAGTCTCGCCGTCAACCACCACTTCGGGGATCCCTCCGACATCGGAGGCGACGACTGGGCACTCGCAGGCCATGGCTTCGAGGTTGATTAAACCGAACGGTTCATAGACCGATGGACAACAGAAGACGGTCGCGTGCGAGTAGAACTGGACGACCTCGGTGCGCGGGAGCATTTCTGGGATCCAGACGATTCCCCCGCGTTGCGTACGGAGCTCGGCGACGCGGGACTCCACCACACGCGCCAGCTCCGGTGTATCTGGCTGTCCAGCCAGCAATACAATCTGCACATCCGGTGCGAGGAATGGAACGGCATCGAGCAGATGGACACTCCCCTTCGGGCGCGTGATGCGTCCGACGAAGAGGACGTAGGGATGCCTGAGATCGACGCCAGCACGCTCGAGGGCGCTCGTCTCCTCGGTCTTGCGATAAAGTTCCGTATCAATGCCGTTGTGGATGACGTGCACACGCTCGGGAGGCACAGCGAAGAAACGGAGCACGTCCTCCCGTGTCGCTGCCGACACGGCGATGATCGCATCGGCCGACTCGATCGCGACCCGCTCCATCCAAGAACTTAAACGATAGGCTGTGCCGAGCTGCTCGGCTTTCCAAGGACGAAGCGGTTCCAACGAGTGAATGGTGAGGACGTATGGACGTTCCCAGAGTAATCGACCCCACAGGGCCGCGAGATCGGTGTACCAGGTATGCGCATGGATAACGTCGGCGTCAATCGGGTCTCGTACCATGAGAAGGTTTCGTGACAGTGCGTCGAGCGCGGGCCAGTGACGCCGATCTCCACCGTGGCGAATCTCGTCCCAACCGGCATATCCACGTACCCGTAAATTGGGCTGTTCGACTTGTTGGGCGCCGAAGCAACGCACTTCCACCGCGATCTCACGAGCGAGTTCCCGGGTCAGATACTCGACGTGGACACCAGCTCCACCGTACACATGGGGTGGATACTCGTTCGTCAGGATAAGAACTTTCTGGACCGTGCTGCTCATTCGTTCCCCTTGCCGGGATCGTATCACGCCGTGGCCCCGGCAGGTACCTCACCACGTCTCAGCGCCGGAGTGCGGTACGCAAGGAGGCGCAATCCGTTGAGCACCACAACGATAGTGCTCCCCTCATGCCCAACGACTGCCAGCGGCAAGGGGACACCGCGAAGCAGAATACTCGCCACAAGCACGATAATGACGCCGAGGGCGATGGCAAGATTCTGGACAATGATCCGTCGTGCCGCACGCGACAGCTGCACAGCGTAGGGCAACTTCGTGAGATCGTCACTCATTAACACTACATCCGCTGTTTCGAGCGCGACGTCCGTCCCGGCAGCCCCCATCGCGATGCCGACGTTAGCCGCTGCCAGCGCTGGGGCATCGTTAACGCCGTCCCCGACGACCGCGACGCGCAAGCCGGCCGCCTGCAGCTCACGGACGACAGCAACTTTGTCCTCGGGGAGGAGACCAGCTCGCCACTCGTCGAGACCCACCTCGCGAGCGATCGCCCGCGCTGCGCGTTCGTTGTCGCCCGTCAGCATGATCAGACGGCGCACGCCGAGCCCACGGAGCTGGTCAATGACGTCTCGAGCCACTGGACGCACGACATCGGCAATGCCGAACACCGCGAGCACACGTCCATCCACCACTGCGTAGACTGCAGTTCGGGCACGCTCGCGGAGCTCCGTCGCTGTGTCTCGCAGGCTTGGGGGAATCGAGACACCGTGCTCTTCGAGCAGAAGCTCATTTCCGACGAGCACGGTCGAGCCAGCAAGCTCGGCCCGGATCCCACGACCCGGCAGCGACGTCAGCGACTCAACGCGGTCGACGAGGGCACGGTCGAAAGCGCCGATCGCCTCTGCATGTGCCACGACCGCAAGGCCAAGCGGGTGCTCAGAGCGATACTCCACCGGCGCGACGAGTCGCAACGCCTGGACTGGGTCAACGCCCTCAGCAGGCACGATCTCGGTGAGGCGTGGCTTGCCAACGGTGAGCGTCCCAGTCTTGTCGAAGACAATTGCATCCACTACACCAATCGTTTCTAGCTGTAGCGCCCCTTTGAAGAGGACGCCGTGCCGCGCAGCGTTGGCCAGCGCTGAAAGGATCGATGCAGGCGTCGAGATCACGAGGGCACAGGGCGAAGCCGCCACCAGCAGGGTCATTGCGCGGTAGAAGCTGTCGGCAGGAGGAGCACCGAGCGCGACCGGCACAAGGAAAGCAATGACCGAGGCGACGATGACGCCAACCGCATATTTCCCTTGAAACGCTTCAGCGAAGCGCTGGGCACGCGACTTCTGCTCTCGCGCTTCCTCAACGATGCGGATGATGCGGGCAAGCGTGCTCTCGTGCACCGAGCGATCGACGCGGATGCGCAGGAGACCGCTCGTGTTTAGGGTTCCACTGAAAACGGGATCACCAGGACGCTTGTGCACCGGTAGCGACTCACCGGTAATGGCAGATTGATCGACGCTGGAGTCACCCGCTACCACCGTGCCGTCGATCGGAATGCGCTCACCGGGTTTGACAATGACCTCGTCACCCGGCACGAGCTCCTCGACCGGCACGACCTCCTCATGATCCCCTTGCAC
>JBEPZC010000171.1:0-2681 GCA_041641035.1 Candidatus Bipolaricaulota bacterium | reverse complement strand
CTTGGGCAACGCTTGCTGGAGCTTTGGGGGCAGTCTCGTTCTTGACTAGCTATGGGCGCTGGGGTTGGCTTGTCTCTCTCAATCTCCTTGGGCTTTTGTCCATTGCGGGCTTTGTAGCGATATCGCTGAGCGCATGGGGGGCATTGCTCGGTGTGATTGTGGGGCTTATTGCGTGGGATATGGAACTGTTCGCGCGGCGGCTGGAGTCGTTCGCAGAGATCCCGCACCTGATCGTGCGGGCTCATCTTACACGTCTTGGCTTGATCGCGATCACTTCTGTTACTTTAGGGGCTGTGGCGCTCACTGTCACGCTCTCGTTGAGCTTTGGGTGGGGATTGCTCATTGCGTTCAGTTTTCTGATCGCATTCTTGCTCTTATTGCGTCAAGCGCTGCAAGGGTAGCGAGGCAGGGGGGCGAGAGGAGGGGAGAGGGCTCACCCCCCTGAGGTCTCCTCGCTGGGAACGTTACGGGCAGGTGTAACGTTCCTGTGGGCTAGGGCTAGAGCTTGAGGAGGTCATCAATCTTTAAATTCTTCAGATTGTTCGGATCGAAGAGATTCTCCGGCAACGGCTGGGCCGGGCGCTTGCGCGTCAGAAAAGTGATCGTCGTCTGGCTGTTATCGAGAACGTTCTTGATCAAAACTTGATCGGGCACGGTGTCGTTTTCGAACTTCCCCAGCGCGAGCGCTTCAAAGACGGCCTCGAGCTTGCCTGTCTTGTTATAGCCTTCGCCTTTGAGCACGACGAATTCGGTCTTCTCCACCCAGAGCTTGCGCACGGGATAGTCTTCGGTCTTCTCTTTTTCTTTCTTAACCCGCAGCGTCAACACGTAGGTACTGTACTCTGTATTGCCGATCTTGAGCTTCTCTTCGGTGACCTTCTCGTCGGCGGTGTAGCTTTCACTGTATTTAAAGCCGCTGCCCAAGTCTTCAAACGAGAGATTGCTCCCGGCGAAGCTCCCCTTGCGCTCTTGGGTGTTCACCAATTGCTTGACCACGCCCAGCGCGGGCAAATAGAGCCAAAGATCGGCGTCCTTGCCCTGAGGCTTGATACTCAAAAAGAGTGTGCCGCGCACGTCGTCGGGCTTGACGAACGCCACTAAGAGCCGATCCGGCTCGCCCTGCTTTCTCTTGGAGAAGAAGCGAAATTCGTTCGTCGCTGTCTTCTTGTCCTTCCCGACAATGTCAAACTTGACATCGCTGATGAGCTCTCCTTGAGCGCCTCCGATGCCACCTTTCTCTTCGACCTTCTGCAAGATCTGTGGCCCAGTGAGCGCCTGCTGCGCGTGCGAAGACCATGCTCCCACAAGAAGGAGCGCCATCCCGATGACGAGCACACCACGCTTGGCTCCAGCTTTCATCGCAACCTCCTTTAGAGTGTTCGAGCTGTCTGTCGCATAAGAAATCTGGGTCTCCAGAGCAAAAGAATTGCTGGGATGACGGTGAAGGCGCTGGTTGCGCTCACGACCATCGTCAGGGCCACCAGCGACCCAAAGGTGTTCAACCCCTTGAATGTCGAGATCCACAGGACGCCAAAGCCCAGGGTCAGCGCCAAGGCGTTATAGCTGATCCCCGCGCCGGTGTGGGTGAGCGTCTGCTCCAGGGCGCGCCGCGCGTCTCTATCACGAGCGAATTCCAGACGATATCGTTCGACAAAGTGAATCGCATAATCGATCCCGATCCCAATGGCGATCGAGCCGATCATCATCGTGCTCATATCGAGGGGCATATTCAGATACGCCATCAGCCCAAACTCCGTCACGATCGTCAAGACCAACGGCACGATGCAGAGTGCCCCTGCAACCAATGAGCCCATCAGAAGTGAGACAATCACCCAACTTGAGGTGACGCTTATGAGCAGGCTCCAGATCTGGCTGGTACGGATCTGTTGCATCAGGCGCGCGTAGATCGGCATCGTTCCTACCTGTTCGGCCTTGATGTGAATGATCGAGCCATCGCTGGCTAAGAGGGCCGACGCTGTGGCCGTTGGGCCGAAGTGTTCATCGAGATATCTTTGAATCTCCTCGACAAGCTCGGCCATCTGCGTGCTGCTGACCCATTCCAGGGAGACGAGCACCTCCCCGGCAGAGAAATCAGTCAAGGCCATCTGGCCCAAGCTGCCCCCCTGAAACGTAAAGAGCAACAGCAACTGTGAGACGAGCTTACGATCCTCGGGGATGACGTAATAATTGGGATCGTCGGCGTGGAATTTTTGATTGAGCTCGCGCACCAGGTTGGTGATGGACGTCGTGCGGCGCACTGCCGGGAGCGTCTCTAAGAACTCTTGTAGTGCAAGGATCCTATTCAAGACTTCAGGTTCTTTCAGGCCGTCACGCAATCCCAGATCGATCTCAATACCTGTCTGGAGGCTTCCGCCGAAATGGCGCTCCAACACATCAAGCGCTTCGATAACGGGATGGCCCTTGCCCAAGAACTCTTTGGCGGATGTCTCAATTCGTAATTTGGGGATACCTGCAGCCCACCCGACGGCGATCAGCCCTGCCCCAATCAAGATGATGAGGGCTGCACGCTCGATGAAGTGTGCTAAGCCCGCTAGCCCTGCGCGCCCTTGCAGCCAGCGCGCTAAGAGACCCTGCCGCTCGCGTTTAGGCAAGGGCAACAATGCCAAGATCGCTGGGATGAGCGTTAGGGCCAACAACCCCGCATAGATCACGCCGATCCC
>JBEPZC010000170.1:0-2699 GCA_041641035.1 Candidatus Bipolaricaulota bacterium | reverse complement strand
GTGAAACCACACCAAGACCCCCACGACGTGATGAATGAGCTCGTCCCTGATAGATTGAAATATCAACTGCACTTGCACCTGATCTGGCATGGGCGCCAGACGTGCAAAGCCCGAAAACCCCTGTGCGAGCAGTGCGTCATCGCTGACCTATGCCCTTACCCTAAGCGCAGCCGGCGCAGCACCTCTTGAAAGTCTTCAGGCAACGGCGCTTCAAATCGCACCGTCTGCTCTGTCGTCGGGTGAAGAAGCTCTATCGCTGCTGCGTGCAGGAGCATCCTCGATACGCCCAACTCCCGACGAAGTCTCTCGTTCAACTGAGCGTTCCCGTAGAGATCGTCCCCGACGATGGGGCAGCCGATCCCCGCGAAGTGCGCCCGCACCTGATGGGTGCGCCCCGTGCGCGGGTACGCCTCAACATACGAGAGCTTTTCTTCCCCAAACTCAAAGAGCTCTAAACGCTTATAGTCCGTCTGGGCATAGATGCCCCCGCGCCTGACGGGCACCATCAGTGCCAGCCAGCGTTTTCTATCCATCCTCTTCTGTAAATGCAGGCGAATCGAGCCGGAAGGGCGAACCTCCCCCCCTACCAGCGCATAATATTCTTTCTGGATCTTTTTGAATTTGAGCTGGCGGTTGAGCGCTTGCACAGCCTGCTTGGTCTTGGCCAGCACAGCTACTCCTGAAGTCTCCTTGTCGAGCCTATGAACGAACGCGGGCTGAAAATCCGAGACAAACCCCGAAGATCTCAAATATTCAAGGGCTTGCCCAAGCAAGGTCGGCTCGCCGCTGCGATCCCCGTGCATCAGCCAGCCCGCAGGCTTATCGAGAACCAACAGATCGTCGTCTTCGTGGAGAATCCGAATATTTCTATCTGAGATTGCCAACGTTCCAGGTTGCTATACCGTCCTCTCCTGCGGAGATCACGAACATATCATCGGATGAGAAGGCTACCGACGTTACCATCCCTGTATAGCCGAGAAGCGAGCCGATCAAGCTACCGTCTTCAACGCGCCACAGCTTGATAGAGTGATCGATGCTCCCCGAAACAAGACGCCTGCCGTCAGGGGAAATCCCCAATCCCAGCACTTCGTTAGTATGCCACGTCAGCGTGCGAAGCAGCTTGCCTGTAGCAATATCCCAGAATCTAATGTGATAGCCAGCGACGATCAACATCCGTCCGTCTGATGAGAAGACAGCGGTGGAGCCATAATCTCTGAGAACAATGATCGCTGCCCCATAGGCGACCTGCCGTATAGCAATGCCCTCTTTGCTTCCCATAGCAAGCAGCTGCCCGTCGGGGGAGAAGACCACCGGACTGTTAGAATCGGGTGCCGACCATGTGCTCGTTGTATCGGCGACCCGCCAGAGTATAGCATATCCCTTTCTATCGAGAGCAGCGAGCCATTGCCCGTCAGGGGAGAACGCGATATCTATGACAAGCTCTCCATGCCCCTTGCCCCATATGGCGATGGGGTGCTCACGAGAGAGATCCCACAGACGGATCTCGCCCTGCAGGCAAACATCATCTGGCAAGAGCTCTTCAGCGCAAGAGCTTGAAGCCAGGAATTTCCCATCAGGGGAGAATTCGAGATCAGCGACGATCGCTCGATGTCCAGTCAACGTGCGCACCAGCTGACCATCGGCGAGATTCAAAATTTCGATCTGCTTGTCCTGGGCCACGGCTATCAGTGCTCCTGCAGGCGATACGGCAATCTTATACGCTGGGCCTACCAAGTCTCCTTTGATGTATCCGATCTGGATGCCATCGGCGGTCCGCCAAAGCCGAACTACGCGGTCCTCGCCGATGGAGATGAGCTGGCGGTCATCTTTGGAGAAGAGCACGACGTTCACCGGAGCCTCATGGCGCGTCATGGTGCGCAGTACCCTCCCTGTAGCAGGGTCCCACAAGGCAATCGTGTTGTCTTGCGACGCGGAAGCCAATAGCTTACCGTCGTTCGAGAACGCCAAATAATTGACATCATCTGCATGGCCACTCAAGACCCGTAGCGTCTTACCATCGGACACACGCACGATAGTAATCTCGTCACTATAGTCGGATAGAGCAAGAAACTGCCCATCGGGAGAGAGCGCGAGGGATCGCGCGTATCTTGAGCTGCGCACCTCCCTCCAGTCAGAGACTTGAATAATGCTCACATAATCACCGCCCAAAGCAAGGAGTTTCCCATCAGCAGAGAAGGCCATAGAAGCCGCAGTCACTGATCTACTGAACTGCCGCACGAAGCCCCAATCTTCGGTCTTCCAGACGTTGACTTTGGTATCATCCCCCGCAGAAACGAGCAGCTTTCCATCAGGGGAAAAGAGCAGGCCTGTGACTTTCGCTTCATGAGCATCCCACTCTTGGCCGACCGTACCGTCAGCGACGTTCCAAATCCGGATTATGCCGAATTCATCCCCAGAGGCCAGCCATGCTCCATCACGAGAGAACGCCACAGCTGTGACCATGCCCTCATGGCCCCGCAAGACCCGCACGAGTGTGCCATCTACAGAACTATAGAGAAAGATCTGGCCAAATCCCCCAGGGGTCGCAACAAGATCACCCGTAGAAGAATACGCCAAACTCTGTCCAATAAGATACGTCTTGAGCCACACTACGTTCTCAAGCCATCCTCCTCCACCTTGGATGCCCTCCCATGCGCTAACCGAGCCAAGACCTCCTACCATCCACACGATCAGCCCTA
>JBEPZC010000169.1:0-2700 GCA_041641035.1 Candidatus Bipolaricaulota bacterium | reverse complement strand
GCACGCCACAGGGCGGTGTAATCCCCCTTGGGGTTCCAGAAGAGATAGCTTTCCAACCCTAGCTCCCGCACCGCGCGGATCTGCTCCCGAATGTAATGCGCATAACTCATATTGTTAGGGATGCGCATCTCAAACGCTTGCAAGAATGGCCTTAATCTCAGCTGGCGCTTCAGCCCGCTCTCAAGAGCCCTTTTGACTGTTCCGTAGGGATCGGAGCGGAGCTCCTCCGTCTCGTAATGCGATGGGTAGACCATCGGCGAGAGCACATCGAAGAACTCTGCAAACGTCTCCAAGTGCTGGCCGATGGGGTCTATCTTCTTGGTGTTCCAACTCCAGAGTGTCCGACCGAAGACGTCTGCGGAAAGCCGAATTTTTCTGTGCAGTCTCTCGTGGACGCGCCGTAGGAATCTCTCTAGAGCATCGTATCGTTCAGAATAGATGGGGGTATAAGCCCCACCGTCGGGCCAGCGGATATAGTCAAGCTGCAGCTCGTCAAACCCCAATGACGCGACTTCTTCGGCAATAGCGAGATTATATGCTTGTGCGCGCGCGTCAGCCGGGGAGACCCACCGCTGAGGCTCTCTCTCGCTCAGCAGTGCGTTCAGATGCCGAGCAAGCTTGGGATCGTAGAAGACGACTTGGCGGGCGATCACGTAAAACCCCAGCTTTTTCAGATAGGGCAAGAGCTCGTCCAATCGCAACAGGGTGACACGAGCGCCGATCTCGTGTGCTAACGGGACTTTGGTATCGTACGTGACCGTCCCGTGGTTGTCTTTGATGTCTATAACGAGGGCATTGAATCCAAGGCGCTGCGAGTTTTCTATGATCTCGTGGAGTCTTTTGGGGTTGGCTGCGACCGCTGCAGGCACATAGACTCCCCGAACTTTTGGAAGCTTTCCCACAGAGAAGTCAAGAGGGGGATCTATCGTTGCTCTTTTGGGAAAAGGGACAAGCGCAGCCTTGGAGACCGGCTGCGCGGGGTGCTCCACCTGGGTGAGGAGGAAGAGCAGCGTCGAGAGCCCAAAGAGCACTAGCCCAATTGCTAGGATGTGCTGACGTTTTCTTCTCTGAGCACGATGCAGATCGTTTTTCATCGGACCTCGCTGTCAAGGCGGGCCTCCGGTAGGATATAATGTACATTAACGTCAGAGAGGGGGCCAAGGGCACATGTCCGCTCTGCTGGAGAAAGCGCGTCAGCTGTTGGCCGACGCTGACTTGTGCGATCATTGCTTGGGGCGGGCATTTTCGCACATGGGGAGGGGGTTGCGCAACGTGCAGCGGGGCCGAGCGTTACGCACCGTGCTCAATATGGAGGGGCAGGTCTTTCTTGAGAACGAGCAGAGTTGTCGTATCTGTCACGGAACGTTCTCGCAGGTGCGTCAGTGGGCGGAACGTGCTGTAGCAATCGTGAATGGGCTAGAGTTTCGCACCTATCTGATGGGCACGCGCATCCCGCCTCCTCTAGAGAGCGCCGAGTTAGCTCTCAAAGAGAAGTACGGGCTGCGGGGCGAGCCGTTCAAGCAAGAATTCAATCGAGAAGTGGGGCGACTCTTTGGCACGCTGCTGGCCGAGCGCGGCCACCCCGTCACCGTAGACTTCCTCAACCCCGAGATCGTCTTGCTGATGGACATCGAGAAGTCCGAGCTCACGCTCCGCATCAATCCGCTCTTCATCTACGGGCGCTATAAGAAATTCGTGCGGACGATTCCTCAGACGAAGTGGCCCTGTCGGCAATGTCGCGGGCGCGGGTGCCCAGCCTGTAACTTCACAGGGAAGACCTATCAAGAGAGCGTTGAGGAACTGATCAGCCCCCCGTTGCTGCGCGAGACGCGCGGCACGGGCACAGCCTTTCACGGCGCCGGTCGAGAAGACATTGACGCGTTGATGCTGGGCACCGGCCGCCCGTTCGTCATCGAGATCAAAGAGCCAAAGGTGCGCACGCTGGACTTGGAGAAGCTTCAAAGGGAGATCAATGAAAACGCTGCAGGAAAGGTCGAAGTGAGCGAGCTGCAATTTGTTAAAGGTGCTGTCGTGGAGCGATTGAAGAACATCGAAGCTGAGAAAGTGTACGAAGCACGGGTGCGTTTTGCTGAACCGATCAAGCCCGAGCAATTACACGAGGCGCTGGAGCGCTTGCGCGGGGCAGCAATTGAGCAGCGCACGCCCACACGAGTAGCCCATCGTCGCGCCGATTTAGTGCGCACGCGGCACGTGCGGGAGATCTCCGGGGAATTGCTTAGCCCTACGGAAGCTCTGATCAGGGTGCGTTGCGAAGGGGGCTTGTATATCAAAGAGTTGGTCTCTGGAGATGGGGGGCGGACGCGCCCCAGCGTGAGCGAGCTTTTGGCTACACCAGCAGAAGTAACAGAGCTGAACGTCTTAGAGGTGCTCGGGGATTTCTTAGGGAGCGAGGGCGAGCCCAGGCTGCGGGGCCAAATCTAGAGGGTCTTTGTGCCCCAGGGATCTATAACGAAAAGCGGCACAGGCCGCGATCATCGCCGCGTTATCGGTGCACAGTTCCATCTTCGGGAAGAAGACTTCAAGGTTCTTCTGAGCGCACAGGCGCTCGCGCAGGCGCGAGTTGGCTGCCACCCCACCTACGACGACGATTCTCTTCATATGAAGCTGTTGCGCAGCGCGCCGCGTCTTCTCCACTAAGACGTCTACAATAGCCTCTTGGAACGACGCCGCGACGTCGGC
>JBEPZC010000168.1:0-2728 GCA_041641035.1 Candidatus Bipolaricaulota bacterium | reverse complement strand
TGCAAGCAGCGTTGATGGTCCTTTCTTTGCTTGTGTTCGTGCAGCGCAGGGGCTTTGAGCTCAGGGAAACCCTGAGCTTGAGGCCCGTTCCCTCGACGATCTATCTGTGGGCTGCCTTAGGCATCATCCCCGTGGGGATACTCAGCGGGTTTATGCTGTGGCCTTTGATTAAAGCGATGCCCTGGCTCGTCTCGGAGGAGCTGGAGTTGTTGGTGCGGCTGTCGCGCTTCAGCACGCCCGGCGTCTATCTCTTCTACGCGCTCGCGCTCAGTGTGGGGCCAGCGCTCAGCGAGGAGCTTGCGTTCCGCGGACTGATTCTGCAAGGGCTGCGCAACAGTCTAGGGGCAGGAGGCGCTGTCGCGCTCACAGCGCTGCTGTTTGGAGTGATTCATCTCGACCCCTTGCAAGGGCTGAGCGCGTTCTTCAGCGGGTTGTATCTGGGGTATCTCACAGTGCGTTCAGGGAGTATCTATCCGGCGGTAGTCGCTCATGGGGTCAACAACTTGTGGGCGACTCTCGAATCAAGCCTGTGGCAGGCCGCCAATCCCCACATGAGCCCTAGGGATATCCTCTTCAGTGCGGGCTACCCCGTGTGGGCCTATGTGATAGCAGGGATCGTGCTGGTGTGGGCGCTCTATAATCTTCATCGCGCTACGCGGGCATCGGCTTAAGCGCGTGGGTCAGGGTGCTCTAAGATCGCTTGGGCTTGCGATTCGCGATATTGTTTCAGGGCTTGGCGATAGTGGGGATATTTGCTCGCTAAGATCGCCGTCGCAAACAGCGCAGCATTGATCGCCCCGGCCTTCCCAATAGCAAGGGTCCCCACCGGGACTCCTGCGGGCATCTGCACCATAGATAACAGGGAGTCGAGCCCGCTCAGCTTCGATTCCATCGGCACTCCGAGCACGGGCACCAGCGTCTTCGACGCGATCACCCCAGCAAGATGCGCTGCGCCCCCAGCAGCAGCAATAAAGATTTCTACCCCCTGACGCTCGGCGGATTCTATGTACTCAGCGAGCGCGTCAGGCGTCCGATGCGCCGACAGCACCCGCACCTCACAGGGAACCCCAAGCGATTCCAAAGTCTTTACGCAATGCTCCATGGTCTCCCAATCGGATCGTGACCCCATGATCACGCTCACCAGTGGCTGCATCGGCTGCCTCCTTGCGCTACAATCTCTGGATATGAAGATTCTAGGGATATCGGGAAGCCTGCGCAAGCATTCGTATAATACGGCAGCGCTGCGCGCCGCTTGCGAGCTGCTCCCCTCAGGCGTGACGTTAGAGATCTTCGATCTGGCCCCTCTCCCCTTGTACAACGAGGACATCGAGCCATTCCCTCCACCGGTCACAGCGTTTCGTGAGCGCATCGCCCACAGCGATGCCTTGCTCATCGCCACCCCTGAGTACAATCACTCGATCCCAGGGGTGCTCAAGAACGCGTTAGACTGGGCCTCATGTACGCCGGACCCGCCGTGTGCAGGAAAGCCCGCAGCGATCTTTGGGGTGAGCACGGGGCGCTTTGGCACGCTGCGCGCCCAGCTCCATCTTCGGGAGGTCTGTGCGGCTTTGGATATGCTCGTGCTGCCCAAGCCCGCACTCTTTATAGCTCAAGCACACGAGAAGTTCGATGCCCAGGGCCAGCTCACAGACACAGAGACGCGCGAGCGCCTGCGAGCACTCCTAGAGGCCCTCATCGAGTGGACACGCCTCGTCTCTAAAGCTTGATAGACTCTCGCTCAAGTGTATACAATCGCTGTCAGGGGTGTCGCCATGGAAGAATATAGACCTGGCCTTGAGGGTGTCATCGCGACCGAGACGAAGATCTCCTATCTTGACGTCGAGCACGAGGAGATCGTCGTGCGCGGGTATAGCTTACTGGAGCTCATTCGCTCTGCAAGCTATATCGATCTTGTAGGGTTGTTGATCGAGGAGCGTCTGCCCGATGAGAAGCGGCGTCGCGAGCTGGAGCAGGAGCTGGTGCAGGCTTCCGTGCCGAAGGGGGTCTATGACGCCTTGGCTCTGCTGCCGGCGTCCATGCATGCGATGGACCGACTGCGCACGGCCCTGTCGGTCCTCGCCGGTTTCGATCCCGAGGCGACGACAGCAGACCCCGAGCGCGAACGGGCTAAGGCGCCGCGGTTGATCGGCCAGATCGCGCAGATCGTAGCCAATCTCATGCGAGTGGCTTCTGGGGAGCCGCCCTTGGCGTTTCGCTCAGATTGGTCCTTTGCTGAGAACTTCTTGCGAGCGCTGGTCGCACGCGAGGTGACCCCCAAGGAGGTGCGCGCCTTCGATGCTGCGCTCATCGCCTATAGCGAGCATGAGCTGCCCAACTCGACCTTTGCCGCGCGCGTTGTGGCCTCGACGCTCTCGGATGCCTACGGGGCGTTGATCGCAGCGGTGGCTTCGCTCAAAGGGCCGCTCCACGGGGGCGCCAATGAAGCCGTCATCGCTATGTTGCTTGAGGCCAAGACTCCTGAGGGGCTGGAAAGCCTGATTCGCTCTCGCCTGGCGCGCAAAGAGCGCATCATGGGTTTTGGGCATCGCGTCTACATGCGGCGCATGGATCCCCGCGCCCAGTTGCTGAAAGAGATCCTCAAAGAGCTTGGGACTGGCGCGGAACTGCTAGCGATGTGCGAGCGCGGAGAAGAGGTGATGCGCGCGGAGAAGGGGCTCTACCCCAACTTAGATTATTACGCTGCCCCACTCTACTACGCCCTGGGTAT
>JBEPZC010000167.1:0-2731 GCA_041641035.1 Candidatus Bipolaricaulota bacterium | reverse complement strand
CTATAGTTGTAGCACCGCCGCGGCCAAAAAGCAAATCGAGCAGTCCCGGCGCCGGCGGACGATACTCAATCACCTCGGCTTCAGGAACCCCTGCTAAATCCCGTGCTAATTGCACGGCGTCTTCTAAAGTGCCCAGTTGATCAATCAACCCAAGCTGAACGGCTTGCGTGCCGGTGTACGGTTGCCCCGTCGCCAGCTCCCGAACCCTCTCTGGGGGGAGTTTGCGCCCGTCTGCAACGGCGTTGACAAATTGCTCGTAGAACTCGTCGACGTACTGCTGGAGCAGCGCGCGCTCTTCGTCGCTGAGCGGCCGCAGCCCACGGAAGATGTCTTTGTATCGCCCAGACTTAAAAATCTCCGGTTGAATGCCCACATTCTTCAATAGCTCTTCCACGGAGAACAGCAGCGCGATAACGCCGATGCTGCCCGTGGTCGTCCCCGGATGAGCTATGATCTTATCGGCAAAGAGCGAGATATAATATCCCCCGGAAGCCGCTACATCGCCCATCGAAACGACGATAGGCTTCTTTGTCTTCTCTTTAAATCTTTTGATTTGCTCAGCGATCGCTTGCGAAGCCGCCACGGTACCGCCGGGGCTGTCTATTCGCAGGACCAGGGCCTTGACAGAAGGGTCCCGCTCAGCCTTCTTCAGCACGCGCTCGACTTGCGCTGGGGTAATCCCCCCACCGCCCAAGAGCCCGCCCTCTCCAGACTCGCTGATGGGACCGCTCAAACGCGCCAACACGACCTTGGGGCGCACACTGAACGCAATCTGCTGAGCCACAGCCCAGATCACAAAGATGCCAACGAGAATGAGAATACCCCACAAAATGCGCCGTCCGCGCATAGAGTACCTCCTCTGTTGCTAAAATCTGATGGAAAACTCACGCTCGAAGCGCACGCTCCAGCCCAGCTTTGCGTTGTTTTCGTATGTGTTCGTCCAGAGCGTATACTCAAAGTACACAATAGGGTTTCCACCATAAAGACCGAGTGTCACGCCCAGCCCACCATCCGCCCGCAGGGCAAGGTGCGACGGCATCACCAGCCCCACGTTGCCAAATACGATCACCCCTATAGAGGACGGAATAAACCCGATGTCAATCTTACTCAATCCCGGAATGGGACGGCGTATCTCCAGCCCCACGACGGAGAGCAAGTTCACAAAGCCGCTGAAGCCCCGAAAGCCTCCGTCACGTTGCAGATCGAAGCCCTTCTCTAAAGGCCCGTAGCCCTCTTGCTTGCCCCAGAACAAGCGAACGATCAGCGGTGTCTGCCACGCCAACCGATACTGCAGGCGCAACTGCGCACTGGTCCTCTGAAAAGCATACTCGCTCATCCATTCCCTCAGTCCAACGTGGTGCTCTAGCTTGAGATCCGCCGTGATGCCTCGACGATACTGAGAAGTCAGCTCATAGCTGACGCGCAGCCCGCGCACCACCCCAGAGTCCTCCGCGACGTTGTAGCGATTCTGCGAGAAAAGCCCAACCGAGAACTCATGAGCACTGCTGCGCTCGGCGCTGCTCACAACCCAACGGAGTGCTCCATTGCCCTGGTGCGAGAGGATATGCCCGTCATCAGCCAGGGAGAAAGCCCAGCTCGACGTGCAGCGATTCGCAAAGCAGAACGAACGCTCTCGATTGTATTCGTAAACGACTTTTTCTAGTCCAAAGGAGTACCCTACGCGCAGCGATCTCCACTGCAGGCCGAGTGTCAGCCCATCGTCGTGTCGCCCGTGCAGCATTCCGTGATCGAGCCACAGGCTGAGATTCAAACTCTTGGGCGCACTGTTATCTGAGCGATCTAGGTCTGGTAGAGCATAGTCTGGATCGAGCATGACTGATCTTATGGGCTGATCGGTGATGAACGTGATCGTCCCTTGGTCGTCGAGCATCTCCCAGCGCTGGCGCACTTTTGTCGTGCCATCGGCCAGCGTCGCCTCGAGGTCAATGGGGATGCGCATCTCGCCCTTCTGACGCACCATGACGCGCGTCACGTATCTGTTCTCAATCTTTTGGGTTTTCATCCCCTCAAGAGCGACGTTGAGCGTCTTGGTGCTGGTGAGCCATTGGGCAAAAAATTCTTTCAGATCGCGCCCGGAGACGTCTTCAGCTGTTTTGATGAAGTCTTGCGCCGTGACTTGCCGGTAGCGATAGCGCCGATAGTATTCTTGCATGATCTGGTCGAATGTCTCTGTGCCGACGAGGTGCTCTAAGGCAAAGAGCAGCAGCGCGCCCTTCTGATAGGGGAGCACGGTCTTGCCTGACGGCACTTGATGTAGCGGTGTAGCCAGGGGGGCTTCACGGTTCTCGCGGGCGACGCGCGTGTAAGCGTCCAGCAAACTGGCTCGCCCGTTGCTCTCCTTCAGCATCTCAATGAGAAAGTCCAGACCCCTAGCTTTGAGCCAGAGAGTATTGAACGAGTTTGCGTCTTTTCCATACTTGTGCTCGATGTAGCTCGTCTGGGCGAAGGTGGCAAAGCCCTCGTCGAGCCAGGTCTCTTCGAGCTGATTGTTCATAAAGAGCCCGTAGAACCATTGGTGGGCCGTCTCGTGCGCGGTGACGCTGTCGAGCACGGTGAAAAGCTCTGGGAAAGGACGATAGAGTATATAGCTCTGCTGAATCAGTTGGGGGTACTCCATGGCGAACCCCAAGCCGCGGATCTCGGCGACGGTGAAGTTCGGATAGGGATAGCGTCCAAAGCGACTACTGAAGTACTCGAGGGCGTCTTTGGC
>JBEPZC010000166.1:0-2734 GCA_041641035.1 Candidatus Bipolaricaulota bacterium | reverse complement strand
AGGGCTCACCGCGCTCGCGCTCGAGCTTCTCTACAGCGGCAGTGAGCGCTTCCTCAGCAAGCCCCGCGAGCGTCAGCCCCGGTGTCCAGTAGACTGCGTTCTTTATCCGATCAATCAAGTCTACTGGTAGATGGACAGTCAGCCGCTCTTTGACCACTCGCTGAGGAGCTTTTTCTTCCCCATGGGTCGGGATGACCGCATCGAGCGGGTTTGTCCCAATGGTGCGACGCTTGGCCATGCTTACTCCCTCCGTTTCTCTTGTCGGATCACTTCAGCAGCCAAGGCCCGATAGTCCTGAGCGCCGTAGCTGCGCGGGTCGTATTGCGTGATGGGCTTGCCAAACGACGGGCACTCAGCGAGACGGACGTTTTCCCGAATGACAGTATTGTAGACAAGGTTCCCGAAACGGCTCCGGAGCTGTTCGACCACCTCC
The DNA here is from genome assembly GCA_041641035.1 of Candidatus Bipolaricaulota bacterium. Lineage (GTDB taxonomy): Bacteria > Bipolaricaulota > Bipolaricaulia > RBG-16-55-9 > DRXL01 > JANXCC01. Next base: position 2,301 of record JBEPZC010000166.1, on the reverse strand, counting down.
TGGGCGTGGCGGGTGCGCCCGTCGACACGGCACGCCAAGATCCCCGCAATCACCAGCTCCGGGTTGAGCCGCTCCTTGACGACGTTCACCGTCTGGAGCAGATGGGCCAAGCCCTCCAGCGCCATCACGTGCGCTTCCACAGGCACGAGCACCTCCCTGACGGCAGCGAAAGCGTTGATCGTCAAAATCCCCAGTGCGGGCGGGCAGTCTATCACCACATAGTCCCAGCGATCTGGAGGGAGATGCTGGAGCTGGCGCCGCAGGATCGTCTCCGCGCCGACTTCGCCAGCCAGGGCTTTCTCCAACCCCACCAGCCACGGGCTGGCAGGCACAACTTCAACGTTGGGAACGTTTGTTTGACTGATAATATCTAAAACGTTCCCGTTCCCGATAAAGACGTTAAAGATGCCTCTATCAGTATGCTTGAGGCCATACCATGAGGTCGCTGAACATTGCGGGTCTAAATCGAGCACCAAGACCCGGCGCTTCTTCTCTCCTAAGGCAGCGGCCAAGTTCACGGCCGTCGTGGTCTTGCCCGAGCCACCCTTTTGGTTGGTGATCGCGATGCATCGCATACGTTCCCGTTTCCCCCTTTCCCTGTATTGCTGTCTATGTATGTGTTACAGCTTTGGCATACATGGGGTATCATAGCGTAAAAGCTCCCTGAAGGTCAAAAAAAAGGGTAAACTAGCTTTATGTTCCCCAGCTTGCCCAGAAGCCGCACAAGTCCATCCACGCTCAGATTAGATGACGACCACGAGAGGCTTCTCTTGATCTAACGCGGCTTTGAGAATGGTGAACTTGCTCGCGAGCGTGCCGAGCTGCCACTATGATCGAAGTTGAACAGCGCCCCCGACAGGAGCGCTGAGACGAGCGACGGAAGCTTACCTGTGGGCATCAGGCAACCACGTGTGCAGACCCCCATCTTCGTCCTATATCCGACGGTACTCCCTCCTGCTAAGATGGGTGAGAAGCCACAGGGGGCTTCAGGCGAGTCTTGGCCTCGCGAAGAAATCTGAGAAACTCTTCAAAGGCCTCTTCGATCTTAGGGATGTTCAGTGAATAGTATTTCGTTTGGCCTTCGCGCCGGGGGCTGACAAAGCCCTGCTGGCGCAAGATGTTGAGGTTGCGCGAGATCGTGCTGGGGTCGCGGTCTTCAATATCATCACCTTGAAAGGCTGCGACAATCTCGGAGACGGTCATCTCGCCGTGGGCTGCTAACAGCTCCATCAGCCGCAGCCGCGAGCGGTGCGACAGACACTTAAAGAGATAGATATAGGGCGTGTAGATCATCGTGAGCTCCTTGTGATCCCTATCTCTTGACAAGACTTATGCGTAGGTATTATAATATATGCACTATAGTTGTGCAAGTGCGCAGATGCGCACTTAGGAGTGACCCAATACGCTCAAGTCGTCTCCAGAGCTTGCTCAAGGCTTTCTCACCGATCTCTCTTTCTTTTTTTCCCACTCAGATCCGAACGAAGGAGGCAGGAGACCATGCAAACGACTACTGCACCTGCTCGGCCGCGTGACAGGGTGGAGTTAGGGTGTCGCGTTGTCGTGCAGGAGGCGCGCTCGCGCCACGCGCATACGCTCACGCTCGTCAGTCCCGGCGAGGCCGACCCCGAAAGGGATCGCATCTCGACGGAGTCCCCCCTGGGACAGGCTCTCCTGGGACGTCACCGAGGTGAGTCCATCACTATCCACGCGCCCATGGGCGAGCTGTGCTACCACATTCTCGAGATTCTCTAGGACTACCTTAAAGGATGTGAGTAGCAATGACCGAATCCGTCAAATGCGCAGCAGGAACGCCTCAGAAGCTATAGTCTGTGCGAGGTCCGGCAGTTGTGGGGAAGGCCCTCGAGAAATCTGGCTCCCAACCATCTCGGGGGTTCTTCCCCCGCCCTCTTCGAGTATGTCTGATCGTAGTGACCCACGACCGACACCTCGGCGAATCTGCTGAAGAAACAAGGCCATAGCCTACGTCCAGCCGATGGTGCTTAATCCCTTCAAGGGCTATGCAGATAACAACTAGAATTGGGAAAGACCTCCTAGCTGTCAGCCCCCACGCTCCGTGTGCTACAATATCCCCCAAGAGATTTCTAGTAAGGACGGTGTCCACGATGCGCGCCAAAGTTCTCGCTCTGATCTTCCTTCTGCTCCTAACGCTTGGCATCACGGCGCACGCGACCGTGACGGGTGCGTACAAAGCAACCGTCGCTGCGGGGGAACTCTATGAAGTCTCGTTCGTCCCCACGGCAGTCGGCTCTGTTCGGGTGCACTTTGAGCTCAGGCCTTTAG
>JBEPZC010000165.1:0-2757 GCA_041641035.1 Candidatus Bipolaricaulota bacterium | reverse complement strand
CCCTCCTCGTTGCCGCCCCAGAAGGTAAAGAGCTGGAGCCAGCTCTGCCCGCGCATGGCGATCACGGCGTGCTCACGGTAACTGGGGAAGACCCAGTCTTCGGGCTTGAGAGCGTAGGCACTGCCCACTTGAGCAGCTTCTTGCCCCAACAGGGGCGCATAGGTGCCCAAGCGCCCTTGTCGTTGGAGCGCTAAGGCGCGCTCGTCGAAGGTACGCGCCAGCACCATCCACCGGTAGAGGGCTTTAAAGTCGTGGGGCTTCAATCCCAACTCCACGACGTCGTTGGGGTTAGCCATCCCCTCAGGATCGAGAATCTGAATGAACGGGACCAGCGGTTCACGCTGCAGCGTAGCTTTGGTTGCCATGATCAGGTCTTTCCCTCCTTGGAACTGAGCAAGCTCTTGACGAAAAACTCTCCGGCGCGGTAGCTGCTGCGCACCAATGGCCCAGAAGCGACATAGCGAAAGCCCAGGGCTTCCCCGATCTCCTTCCAGCGAGCGAATTTTTCCGGGTGCACATATTCTACGACTTCGATATGTCGTGGGCTGGGGCGCAGATACTGCCCGATCGTGAGGATGTCAACACCAACGGCGCGCAGGTCTCGCATCGTCTGAAGGACTTCTTCGTCGGTCTCACCCAGGCCGACCATGATCGAAGACTTCGTATAGCGTGTGGGATCGAGTTTTTTAACGTTTTCTAAGACCATCAGCGATTGGCGATAGGTAGCGCGGCGGTCGCGCACTTTCGGGGTGAGCCGCTCGACTGTCTCTATGTTGTGATCAATGACATCGGGCTGGGCATCGACGACTTTTTTCAAGGCGTTGATATCGCCCCGGAAGTCGGGGATGAGCACCTCGACGAGCGTCGTTGGGGTCTTCTGCTTGATCGCTGTGATAGTCTTGGCGAAGTGTTCTGCGCCGCCGTCGGGAAGGTCGTCGCGGGCCACGCTCGTCAAGACGATATAATCTAACCCCCACTCGCTCACGACCTGGGCGACCTTCCACGGCTCGAGCGGGTCGAGGTAGCCGTTGGGGTGGCCGCTGGTGACGGCGCAGAAGCGGCACCCGCGAGTGCAGACACTGCCCATGAGCATAATCGTAGCTGTGCCGCCGCCCCAGCATTCGTGGACATTGGGACAATGGGCTTCTTCACAGACGGTGTGCAAGCCGTACTTGCGGAGCGTCTCTTTGATAGTGACGTAGGTGTGGCCCGCCGGTGGTCGGATCTTGAGCCACTCAGGTTTCGTGCGTGTTGTGACCGCGATAGCGCCTCACTCCCTTGGATGTTCGAATACACGAGCATTATAGGGAATGGAGGGAAGAGTTGCAACGGGCTTATTATAATACCCAAGATGAATCTGCTTCGGATGTATAGACTGCTTTACGATGCCTACGGCCCCCAGCAGTGGTGGCCCGCCGACTCACCCTTTGAAGTCGTCGTCGGTGCGATCTTGACGCAGTCTACAAGCTGGAAGAACGTCGAGCGGGCTATCGCCAATCTCAAAAGATATCAAGCCCTTTCACCGCAAGCACTACACACGATATCAGTCCAAAAACTCGCGGCTCTGATCCGCCCTGCAGGCTACTTCCGCCAGAAAGCCAGAAAACTCAAAGCATTCGTTGAGCATCTCTGGATTCATCACCATGGAAACCTGAAAAAGATGCTCGCCCAGCCGACAGAAGAGTTACGGGCTGAACTGCTCTCGATCTGGGGAATTGGCCCCGAGACGGCAGACTCGATCTTGCTCTACGCTGCGCACAAGCCGATCTTCGTCGTGGATGCGTACACCAAAAGAATCTTCTCACGGCTGGGCCTGGTGAGCTCTGACATCTCCTACGGAGAACTTCAGAAGCTCTTTATGCGCCGACTCCCCAAGAGCGCACAGCTCTTTAACGAGTATCACGCGCTGATCGTCCGTCATGGCAAAGAGGTCTGTCGCCCCAAGCCCTTGTGTGCTCGCTGTCCGCTCGCAAGGGTCTGTTGGTTTTATCGGCGCAGTTCTTCAGCTTTGGGAAGGTAGAACGCCGCACCGTTGAGGGCTTTGAGCGTCTGCTCCGCTGGCCCGCGCTCCTCAAATCCCAGATCAACCCCAAACTCGCTGGCACCTTCAGTCTCCATCAGCCCTGCGTCTAGGTCGTACTTCACATTCAGGGGAATATAGACATTAAAGAGCGTGCGCAGCTGCCTCCCCCGCCCGTCATAGACCACCCCTTGATAGATCACAAACTGCAGCTTGGGGCTCCAGAAGCGATACCCAAACTCGACTGCTACTTTCGCGTAGTTGCCCTCGCTCGTCCGGACGTAGATGACCGTCCCTTGGATCTTTCCGGTGTCGCTGTTGTGCTGATTTAATTCTGTGCTTGTCAGCTCAGTCTTATCGTAAGTAGCTTGCTGGAGCGCGGAAAACTCGATCTCCTGAAAACTCAGGTGATCGGCAAGCAAGAGCGACTGCACTAACGCAATTACGAGCGCCAGGGCGATGGCTGCCCCAAGCACGACCATCAAGCGTCCATAGGTGAGGCCCCGCCGTCTCTCCATGAGCTACTTCTTCTCGATGCGCACAAATTTCTCGTTCACTTCGGTGACGACCCCGTCAATGCTGGCGTGGTGCGCCACGCTCAACAGATTGAAATCATTGATTGGGCCGTCTAACGGCTTGGCGATGGGATCGCCGATCTTCACTCTGTCGCCGACCTTCACGGTGGGGATGCTGGGCTTGCCGCGCGGGCCATCTTGGTGCATAAAGATCTTGACCCG
>JBEPZC010000164.1:0-2785 GCA_041641035.1 Candidatus Bipolaricaulota bacterium | reverse complement strand
GCGCTCTTGGCGCGCAGCGACCAGCGCGCGCAGCTTGTCAAAATCCGAAAGTGCGCTGCGTGGGTCGCGCAAGTGGGAGCAACGCTGCTCAGCTTTCTGGAGCCCGCCCAGACAGGTTCGCCCCGTGTGCGATGGACAGAGTCCTCTGAGCACACAGCAACGCTCTCCGTCGCCCCACTCTATCCCAAGACAGAACTTCAAGAGGGGCTGCTGGCGCGCTTTGGGGCTGTTATAGTGACGTCAGCAACGTTGTCGGTCGCGGGGGATTTTAGCTATATACAGAGCCACCTTGGCATCGAAGGCGAGACGCTGGCGCTTGAGTCCTCATTCGATTATGCCCGACAAGTCCGGCTCTACGTCCATAAGCTTCACCCGCCTGAACGGGGCGATCTCTCACACGAGTATGTGGACGAGCTAGCCCATCGCATCGCTGCGATTGTCGAGAGCGTCGGCGGCGGGGTATTGGTGCTCTTCACCAACGCGCGGGTCTTGGACGAGACGGCCACGCGTCTGCGCGAGCGCCTCAGGGCATACACGATGCTCTGCCAAGGTGAGGAGACACGCTCCCAGCTGCTCTCGAAATTTAGAGCCGACGGCAATGCTGTCTTGTTGGGCTTAGATTCGTTCTGGGAGGGGATAGATGTGCCTGGCCCGGCGCTGCGCGCCGTAGTGATCACAAAAATTCCGTTCGAAGTCCCTGATGACCCCTTGCACGAGGCGCGCGTCGAGCGCCTCCGCGAGGAGGGCCGCGACCCGTTCAACGACTATATTCTCCCCCGCGCTGCCCTGAAGCTCAAGCAAGGCTTTGGCCGGCTCATCCGCACCGCAACCGATACAGGAGAAGTGCACATCTTAGATGGGCGGATGCTCACGCGCTCCTACGGCAAGAGATTGCTGCAAGCGTTGCCCCAAGGGATCGAGGTTCAAGTTATAGACTGAGCAAGAGCGTGTGCAGTTTGGGTTTGAGAGCAGCCTGCAGAGGGACAGGGCTGTGGTGCGCATCGTGAGAGCACGCCGGCCCGCAGACGTTCCGCTGTCGGCGCGTCAGCCACGAGACCAACGCAACGAGAGCAGGGTAGAGCCAAAACGCCAAGCGTGCCCCAGGCACTCTCAGCTCGCGCACGATGCGCTGCGCCGCCTCACGCCCCCAACTCACAGTATCTTCTTCGAAGAGAAACATGGCGAACCCAAAATCTTCACCGAACTGGGCCCGCAAGAGCTCTTGAGCTTGAGCGCTCTCATAGGGGAGCAATGCCAATCTCTTCTGTCGGTCGAGCAAGCGCACCACGCGCGCAAAGCCGCGACAGTAGGCGCACTGACCGTCATAGATCAGGAGTTTCGTCGCCACACCCCTATTGTAACAAGTGCTTTAGTAATCTTCTAAGTAGCGCTCGATCTCCCACGGCGTCACCGTGAGGCGGTACTCCCTGAGCTCTCGCTCTTTCGCTTCGAGATATTTTTCTAATATATGCTCGCCGAGAATGGCTGTGACTACCCCGTCTTGTCTCAGCGCCGCGAGCGCTTCGTCTAAGCTGCCCGGCAGCGATCCGATGCCCCGCTCCTCTCGTTCTTCTTGGGTGAGCTCGTAAATGTTCTCCTCCACGGGATCAGGGGCCTGAAGCTTGCGCTTGATCCCATCGAGCCCGCTCACCAAGATCGCCGCATAGGCTAAATATGGGTTGCACGAGGGATCAGGGCTGCGCAGCTCGATCCGCGTAGACGTCTCTGGGGTATTGCTTGCAGGAACGCGAATGAGCGCCGAGCGATTGATCCTCGCCCAGCTGATATTGACCGGGGCTTCATAGCCCGGCACCAGGCGCTTGTACGAATTGACCAAGGGGTTTGCAAGGGCTGTGATCGCCCCGATGTGCTCAATAATTCCCGCTAAAAACTGCCGCGCGATCTGGCTCAGTCCGTAAGAATCTGAGGGGTCATAGAAGGCGTTCTCGTTGCCGCGCCACAGTGAGATGTGCGTGTGCATCCCGCTGCCGTTGATGCCCGCGACGGGCTTGGGCATGAATGTGGCGTGGAGACCGTGCTGTTTTGCTATGGTCTTCACGACGAACCGGAAGGTGACGATGTTATCAGCGGTGCGCAGCACGTCCGCGTAGCGAAAATCTATCTCGTGTTGGCTGGGAGCGACCTCGTGATGGGCGGCTTCGACCTCAAAGCCCATCTTCTCCAAGGCGATGACGATATCCGCACGGGCCTCCTCGCCCAAATCCAGAGGGTTGAGATCGAAATACGCACCGCGGTCATGGAACTCTACTGAGGCCTGGCCGGTGGGGGTGCGACGGAAGAGAAAGAACTCGGCTTCGGCACCGGCGTACATCGTATAGCCGAGCTTGTCGGCTTCGGCGATGGCGCGCTTGAGCACATAGCGCGGGTCTCCCGGAAAGGGGCGCCCATCGGGGAGCAAGACATCGCAGATGATCCGTGCGGTGCGCGATGAGTCCATCGTCCAGGGGTAGATGGCAAAAGTATTCAGATCAGGCTGTAGATACATATCCGACTCCGAGATGCGCATGAACCCCTCGATAGACGAGCCGTCGAACGCGATGCCCTTCTCCAACACAGCCTGGAGTCTCCCGGCGGGAATCTCGACGTTCTTAGGCACGCCAAAGATATCCGTAAACTGCAGCCGGATGAAATTGATGCCGTTGTCTTTCACGGCTTTCAAAATGTGCTCGACCTGCTTATGCATCGTGATCTTCCTCCTCCAAGAAAACTATGAGGGTCATAGTAGCAAAAATTTTTTCTTTCGTCAAGTAATTTCCACAAAAGT
>JBEPZC010000163.1:0-2794 GCA_041641035.1 Candidatus Bipolaricaulota bacterium | reverse complement strand
ACCCTCAAGACGTGTACGATCATCACCACGGAGCCCAATGAGCTGATCAAGCCTATTCACACGCGAATGCCGGTGATCGTGCCTCGGGAGTTAGAGGGCTTTTGGCTTGAACTATCACCCAAGACGGACAGAGAGTTGGAGAGGGTCCTGCAACCCTACGCGGCAGAGGAGATGGAGCTTTTCGAGGTTTCGCCGCTGGTCAACTCTGCGGCCTCTGAAGGGCCAGCGTGCATAGAGCCTGTCACACGATCTTTATGACCCCAAAGATTGCTCTGGTCACTGGTGCCAGCCGCGGCATCGGCGCAGCGACGGCTCTCAAGTTAGCCCAGCAGGGGTGCGATATTGCCGTCAATTATCTGTCACGGGCCGATGCCGCTCATGCCGTCGTGCACCAGATCGCATCTTTAGGGCGCAAAGCCATCGCTGTTCAAGCTGACGTCTCCGACTACGCTCAAGTCCACCAGATGATCGAGACGGTGGTGAACGAGCTTGGTGGGCTGCATATTCTCGTCAATAACGCCGGGTACTCTTCTCACGGGGGCATCGAACAGCTCTCTTTAGAAGAATGGCAGAGGATGCTCGCCGTCACGCTCAGCGGCGCGTTCTACTGCGCGAAGCTTGCTGTCCCGTATATGCGTCAAGCGGGCTGGGGCAGGATTGTCAATCTCTCTTCGCTGCGGGCGATGACCGGCTCGGCCCATGGCCCGCATTATGCTGCCGCCAAGGCCGGCTTACTAGGGCTTACGAAGTCTTTAGCGCTTGAGCTCGCCCCGTATCAGATCACGGTGAACGCCGTCGCCCCCGGCTACACCGACACAGAGATGAACCAGAAATCTCTCGCTGAAAGAGGGGATCAGATTCGGGCCAGCATCCCCCTGAGGCGGGTGGCGCAGCCGGAAGAGATCGCCGCGGTGATCGCGTTCTTGTGCTCCGACGCGGCAAGCTACATCACCGGCGAGACGATCAGCATCAATGGCGGCATCTTTATGCGCTAGGCGCGCGCTAGAGCCTGCTGAGCACAATCAACCCCACGACGAGCATCACCAATGCGATCCCCACGACGATCAGCCAGCGGCGCGCAAGCTGTCTGGCTTGCTCCACTTGTTCTGGGGTCAGCTCCACGCGCTGGGGGTTTTTGAAGGTCAGAAGCTGCGCGCGACGCCGCATCGAAATCGCTTCTGAGAGTCTGCCCTGCTTGCGCAGCACCACGCTAAGATTGTGATGCGCGTTGATGTGAGTGGGGTCGAGGTCAATCGCCCGACGGTAGGCATACTCAGCATGGTCGAGCTTGCCCGCGTCAAAGTAGATATTCCCCAAGCGAAAGTAGATCTTTGCTTTCTCCACGCCGTATTGCAGGGCTTCGATAAGGACGTCAATGCCCTGGTCGTACTCTTTGGCCTTGCGCAGCTCCTCGCCCATCTTGAGGGCTTGCTCTACGCGGGCGCGGCGCTCCGGTTCTGTCAGATTAGAGAAGTTCATCGAGGCGCTCCTTGAGCTTCTTGATGTCTTGCCATGTGAGATACTTTGGGCTGCCCGGCTCGCGTGAGGGGTTTCTCAGCAAATAGCTTGGGTGAAACATACAGTAGACCTCGATCCCATCGCGCCAGGGGAAGAACCTTCCGCGCAGCGTCGTGATCCCCTCGGTTGTCTTCAGAAGATACTGCGCTGGGACGTTCCCCAAGGCGACGATGATCTTGGGCTTGATGTGCCTAATCTGGGCTTCTAAGTAGGGCCAACACGCTTCGATCTCGTCCTTTTGCGGGGCGCGATTGCCAGGGGGGCGGCACTTGACCATATTGCCAATATAGACGCTCTCTCTGGAAATCCCGACAGATTCTAAGATCTCCGTGAGCTTCTGCCCAGCAGGGCCGACGAAGGGGCGCCCCGTAGCGTCTTCGACTTCGCCGGGGCCTTCGCCGATGAAGATCACGGGAGACTGTGTGCTGCCCTCACCAAAGACCACGTGTGTTCGGCTCTGATGGAGGCGGCACTTGGTGCACGTCTGGGCTTGGCGCTGGGCCTCTTCAAAGGTCAAGATCGCTGGGGCTTTGGCCGGCTCATCATCGAAGAGCGAGCGCATCTGTGCCATCGTCGGTCACCGATCTTTAAGATAGCTAGCATCAGGGAATCTGTCAAATATGAAGTTTCTCTATCTTTTCCGCCTGATCCGTATCTTGCCAGGTGACACGATAATAAGATTGCCCTTGAAGTCTTGATCGGAAAAATCTTTGAAGATCTTCGTAAGCTCTGTATTAATCCTAGTTGTGGAGAGCTCATTGGGAAAACGAAGAATGACGATACCGTGATGAGAACCCAAAGGGAAGCGAATTGTGTCACTGAAATCCAAATCTGCTGTCAGAATAACGGCTTTGTGAATTTGGGCAAAGCGGAAGATCTCATCGTCGGATCGTCCGCGCAAGCCCTCATCTCGCGCATCCTTGACATGATGCCCAAGCTTCTCTAGCACTTTTACTACCGAACGGTGTATATCCTCGTCAATGAGAAAGAGCGCCATTATTAAACTGTTCGGACTTCTTCTTGAGCCAACACCTGAGCAGCATAGCTCAAAGCGGCGCGAATATCTTGCTGCGTTAGGTCATATTCTCTCATCACTTCTTCAAAGGTCATGCCGCCCGCGAGCTTCCCTACTACAAGATCAACGGGAACCCGCGTGCCTTTGATCACCGGCTTGCCAAACCGAATCTTCTCATCCACGACAATGTGCGGGGCAATTTCCTTGGCCATAGCGCCCACCTCCTGGAGTCACGCTCCATACATTCTTGCAAATTCTCCT
>JBEPZC010000162.1:0-2821 GCA_041641035.1 Candidatus Bipolaricaulota bacterium | reverse complement strand
GAGATCGCGCTGGGGTTTGTGATCGCCCTGGTGAGCGCATTGATCCTAGGGCTCGCGATCTTCTACAGCAAGACCGTCGAGCGCGTCTTCTATCCTATTATTATCTTCCTGCAGAACATGCCGCTCTTTGCCATTGCCCCGTTGCTGAAGTTATGGCTAGGCTTTACGATCTGGCCCAAGGTGACCGTCGCGGCGATCATTGCGTTCTTTCCCATGGTGGTCAACATCGTAGACGGCCTGCGGGCGACCGATCCCGATCTCATCGATTTATTAAAGATTCTTGGCGCTTCGCGGCGGCAGATCCTGCAAAAAGTTCAGCTCCCCTCGGCGCTGCCGTTTCTCTTTTCTGGGGCGCGCGTGGGGATCACGCTCAGCGTCGTCGGCGCAGTCATTGGCGAGTGGGTCGGGGCACAAGCGGGCTTGGGCTACGTGATGCTGCGCGCCAACGCGACGCTCAAGACCGATTTGGTCTTCGCGGCGATCTTCGCCCTGGCGATCTTGGGTGTTGCACTCTTTGGGCTTTTAACTCTGTTAGAGCGTTGGGCGTTGCCGTGGCGTAGATTACAGTAGTTCACTGCGCAGCAGCTCTGCAGCTCGTCTGACGGTCTCCTCGCCAAAATCGAACCGCAGCCCTGCAGCAGCAAACAGCTCCGGCAGTGGGCGTGAGCCTCCCAGCGCCAATGCTTGCTTGTAAGCTGCTAGCGCCTCGCGATGATCCCTCTTCGAGAGCGCATACAGCTGCAACGCGCCCAACTGTGCGATCCCGTACTCAATATAGTAAAACGGGTGCAGATAGAGATGGAGCTGGCGCTGCCAGAAGTTCTTTTGTGCCTCTTCGTAGCCGGCCCAGCTCTCGATCCCGCCAAAGCGCCGACGGAGCTCCAGCCAATAGGCTTCGCGCTCCGCGACGGTGTGCCGAGTCGTGTAGATCCAGTGCTGGAATGCGTCAATGGTCGCGACCCACGGCAATATATTCACAATCCCCTCAAGGTGCTCACGCGCGGAGCGCTCAGCTTGCTCTGCAGCGTAAAAGACTGTCAGATAGGGCTTTGAGAGCAGCTCCATGCCCATAGAAGCGACTTCAGAAAACTCCGTGGGCGCATGACGATAGCTGAGCAAGGCTTCCGTTCGCGTGGCCATGGTGTGGAACGCATGGCCTGACTCATGGAGCATCGTTCGCAGATCTGCGTTGCGCCCCACGGCGTTCATGAATATAAATGGGAGCCGACGTTCCGTGAGGGTGGCTTGGTAGCCGCCGGGGGCCTTGCCCTTGCGGCTTTCAAGATCGAAGAGGTTGAGCTGGGCCATGCGGCGAAACTGCGCGCCCAGCTCGCTGTCTAACCGATTGAAGATCTCTTGGCAGCCGGAGATCAGCTCCTGAGCGGTTTGGAAGGGGCGCAGTGGTGGCCGCCCCTGAGGGTCAACGGCTAAATCCCAAGGGCGAAGTTCAGAGAGCCCCAGCTCCCTCTGCCGTCTCCTCTGGAGCTCGCGCATCAGCGGGACGATGTGCTTTTCCACAGCCTCGTGGTAGCGCCGACAGTCGTCGGGAGTGTAATCGAAGCGCTCGAACGCCTGAAAAACATAGTCGCGATAGTTCGCAAAGCCCGCGTTGTGTGCGATCTTCTGGCGCAGCTCGATCAGCTGATCGTACAGCGCATTGAGCGCCTCACGATCTTGAAGGCGGCGCTCCTCGATCTTCTCCCACGCTGTCTGCCGGAGCGCTCTATCGGGCTCTTCTAAGTATTTGGCCATCTGTTGGAGTGTCTGCTCGCGCCCGTCAAACTGCACCGTCTGCGCCCCAGAGATGACTTGGTATTGCTGGGCAAGCTTGATCGTCTCAGTTATTAACGGGATATTCTCTTCGCGGAAGAGCTTGACCTGCGTGACTGTGCTGCGGTCATACACAAAGTAACGTTTCTGAGGCAAGCTCGCGCGGGCAGGGCTTTGCACATACTTAATATTGAGCCGATGGCCGTACTCCCTCAGCTTGGGCTGAATGACCTCGACAAAGTGAAAGAAAGCTCTTCGGTACTCTTCGTTGGTGGTGTCGCAGGTCATGCGGATGCGCCGCACCGCAGCCTCTTCGGAGATCGCTGCACCAAGCTCAGAAGAGTCGAGCAGCCATTGCTCAAGCTCCTGCGCCGTCTTGATCGGGCGGCGCTCCAGCTCGTCGAGCAAGGGTTTGATCTGGTCCCAATCGCCAAGATCAACGTTGGCCGGCACAAATCTTCGCGGGAACTCCTGGGGCAATTCTTCCAAAGATAAGGGCATAACGGCTCCTTTCTTCGTAGTGTGTGAGTCCATTGTAACGATGGTGGCACGATCAAGCAAGAGTAGTGTAAACTGTTTTCTCACTTACACGAGGAGGCAGTGTGGCGATCAAAGCTGTCATCTTTGATATGGACGGCACACTTGTTCAGTACGATGGCCCCTTTCAGAGCAGTTGGGACGCTATAGGGTATGCGGCGGGCTTGAAAGCAGAGTGGGATCGCTTGATGGAATATTACTTCCCTCAAAGAGAGCTGTACTGGGAGTGGACGAAGGCCAATGCAAAACTGCTGAAGAGCATCTCTGCTGAGAAGGTCTTTGCAAAGATCTTGCCGCCGCCGTACACGCCTGGCGTGCGCAAGACCATGAGGGAACTGAAGCGCAAGTACAGACTAGGGATCCTCACCAGCGGGCTGGATTTCATTGCCGACTACATCTGTAAAGACTTGGGAATGGATTTTTATCTGGCCAACGGGCTCACAGTACGTGACGGAATTTTTACGGGCGAGTGCGAACAGCGCGTCTTCCTGTGGACGAAAGACAAACACTTGCT
>JBEPZC010000161.1:0-2865 GCA_041641035.1 Candidatus Bipolaricaulota bacterium | reverse complement strand
TGTGCGAGCCCGGTCTCGACCAGCACGGCATAGACGACGGCAAGCGATGTCGTCGAGAGCGCGACCCCAGCGATCTGAGCGGCCTTCCAGTCCCAGCCCACCAGATAGTGACAGATGAGCATCGTGCCAAGAAACGGTGCCAAAAACGAGATGCCCCCAATAAAAAGACTCTCCCTGAACTTGGCCCGCATCACGTCCAGGTCTACTTCAGCTCCCGCCAGAAACGTTAAGAGGATCCCGCCTAAGCCCGCGATATACGTCACCCAGGGGAGCGCCGTGACGCCCAAGAAGTTTCCCGCAAGCACGCCGAGGGCGATCTCAATGATCGCCGCGGATAACCCCACTTCAACGGAGAGAACACTCGAGAGAAATATTAAGCCCGCCAGCACCATCCCGACATAAAGATCCTGCACATCGACCGACCTCCTATCCAGATAGGGAGTCTTGGGTAGGAATCATCAGCCCGATGTGCTCGGGCGGTTCATGGCGGATTCCATCGCCGGTGGGTGATTATACCCGACGGTATAAGTCTCGTCAAAAGAAGACGAAGAGGAGCATAAGCCGGATTCTGTTCCGACTCTTTCGCAAGAGCCGGTGAGGGCCATCTCTCTGTGCGACCTACCCGAGCACGATTCAGGCGGGCCACCTTCAGACGTGCTCTTATTTGGTCTTGCTCCGGCCGGGGTTTGCCGTGCCCCCGACTCTCGCGAGCGGGGCGGTGGGCTCTTACCCCACCGTTTCACCCTTGCCTGGCCCTCCTTGGTGAGGGCCCTCGGCGGTCTCTTCTCTGTGGCACTTTCCAAGGATCGCTCCTTCTCGCCTTGGTTACTTGTGCGAAGCACCCTTGGCGAGCGGCCTGCCCTGCGGAGTCCGGACTTTCCTCGGTGCACGCATATGGACACCGCGGCCCTCTGCTCCTCTTCTTTGATAATTATATCACGAATGTAATGCTCATCATAGTCTTCTGTCCCATCCGCGCGTAAGATACGTCCAAGCACACAAGGAGGCTGGCATCTTATGGCAGAAGCAGAAGCTCGCTTAGTAGGCACGATTGAAGAATGGCGAGATTTAGGAAACGGCCAAGATCTCTCATATATTCACGTCGCGGCTCAACTGTTAGCGAACGATCTCGTCCAATTGCTCGCTCACAACAGGGAGCTGCGGACACGGCTCCAAGCCGCGGGAAACCGCTTAACCCTCTCGTTAGTCATCAAGCTCAATCAAGACGAACCTGAGAAGAAAAAGCCCATCGAGCTGAATACGAGCTTGAACTAATATCGTTGGGAATAGCCGCAGAAGGGGCAACTGCGATATGGGGCGCTGCGGTACCCCCGATAGCTCCGCAGGCGGGTGCCGCAGCGCGGACAGCGATTTCTCACAAAGGCTCGCACCCCCAAAGCTATGCCGCTCAGGCCGACAAGCCCTCCAAGAAGGATGAGCACCCACACCAGCCCAAATCCCCCCGTCGCACTAGAGATGGGCTGCCCGTAACTGCCATCGAGCATCGCGTGGAGAGCCCTGACCGACTCTTCGAGAGCTGTCTTGATGCGCTTGCGCTCCAGATGATACTTCAGTCCATCTCGTAAACGCGAAAGTTGCTCCGGCTGAAAGAGCTCTCGAACTTCATCGCCTGCTCGAAACTCGAAGGCCCAAGCGTTCTTCGTCTGCTCCTTGACGAAGACTACCAAGACCGTGCGCCGCCCCAGCTTCCAGAATTCCCAGATCCGCTGGGCATAGATCGCGGGGTCATCGAATGGGTCATAGATCGAGGCTAAAACCACGATCTGGACGTTAAAGTTCTCCCTGATCGTCTCCAGCTGGGCTTCCAGATCGGCGCGGGCGCTCCCAAGGACAGCAGCGTAATCGTTGATCGCCCCCATCTGGCGTGGCAGTACAGGCTCTTCCGACTCTTGGGCAAAGCCTCCTATCATCCAAAACAGCGTACACACTAAGGTGAACGCTCCAGCGCGCATCTCCCAACCTCCCCCTTGCCCCTCCTTCACCGTATGGGCACTAACAAGCGCGAGCAGTTCTCGCACCGCACGATCTCACTTCTCACGCGCTCCACCGTGATCTCGCTGACGCGCAGCTTACACCCTGAGCAGATGCCATGCTGAACAAATGCCACAGGGTCCTCATATCTGGTGCGCAGCTCCTCATAGGAACGAAGGAGATGAGGGTCCACCTTCCCAGCATGGTGCGCCCGCTCCCCCACAAGCCGTTGGTGAGTTTGGGTATGCAAGGCGATCTCAGATTCGAGCTGTGCGATCTCAGATTCGATCTTGGCCTTCCATTTGAGAAAATCCTCTTCGATCTTGCGGATGAGGGGGGCTTGTTCCTCAACTTGATTGATCAACGCGATGGCCTCGTCTTCTAATTGATCGATGCGTGCGCGGGAGTGCTCCACGCGCACTCTCAACGCTTCCATCTCTTTATAGCTGAGCAGGCCCGTGCGCAGTTTCTCCGTATCGGCGCGGATTTGCGCGTCCAAGTCGTCGACCTCGCGGGATTTCTCGCGGCTCAACAGCTGCAGCTGCTCAAACTCCTTCTTCTTCTTGGAGAACTCCGCATACTCCCGTTCGATAGCATGGACAAGAGCCTCACGGCGACGCCGCAGCCCCTCGATCTTGAGGGCCTGCTCGCGGATGGCCGCATCGTGCCTATCCAGTTCCAGCAAGGCTTCCTGCTCATCAGTCATCTCTCTTCTATGATATAAAGAAACGAGGGGCTGTCAAGCGTGGGGCCTCCTTGACAGCCCCAGCAGACTCTGCTATATTAAAACGAAGAACGGGCCCGTAGCTCAGTTGGGAGAGCGCTTGAATGGCATTCAAGAGGTCAGGGGTTCAAGTCCCCTCGGGTCCACCA
>JBEPZC010000160.1:0-2870 GCA_041641035.1 Candidatus Bipolaricaulota bacterium | reverse complement strand
TTTAGTCTTTGTCGAGGTGCGCTCGCGCTCGAAAGAGCTCTTCGGCCTGCCCGAAGAGACAATCACCCGCACAAAGCGCCACAAGATCCTTCTCACAGCACAGCATTATCTCTCTCGTTATCCTACTCATCTCGATGTGCGCTTTGACGTCGTGGCGCTCTCGAGGGGACGGCTGCGCTTGTACAAAGATGCGTTTCGCCCTGAAAATTAGCAAGAGGAGGTGTGGCTATGCACAGCGATGTACGGCTTAGTCGGCGCGCCTTCTTGAAGGCGTTGGGGATTGGAGCGAGCGTCGTCACTCTCGCTGGGACGCTGGGGTGGGGGCAGCCAGCTCCTGTCAAGGTCGGGGTGATCGGACCCATTAATCTCTTAGATGTCGGCAAGGCGATAGTGCGCGGGGCACAAATCGCTGTTGATGAGATCAACGAGCTTGTGGATGAAGGACAGTTGCCACCTCCTAAGCTCACTATAGACGGCCTCATCCGAGATGATGAGGTCCTGCGGGGGGACGTAGCCAAAGCCGCATTTGAAGAGCTCTCAGCGCTCGGGGCAACAGCTATCATCGGGGGCTTCATAGACGAGACCGTCGCGGCGATGCTCCCATCTATGGCGCGACTGCGCAAGCCCTATCTCGACACTGGCTCCAGCAGCCCAGAATTCAATAAGCTCGTCAAGGACCAGTACGACCAGTACAAATATTATTTTAGACTGATGATCAACGACAACGTGATGGGCCAAGACATCGGGAACATGGCCGCAGGGCTGATGCTCCAAGATATGGGGATCCAGAAGGTCACCCTCGTTGCCGAAAGCAGCGCCTTCGGGCAGAACCTTGCGAGGATCTTGCAAGGGCAGCTTGCTGCGGCAGGGATCACTCTTGTCAAAGTTTTCAATTTCTCCCTGCAAAACCCAGATTTTGCCTCGATCCTGCAGCAAGTGAGCGACACCGATGCCGATGCTATGATGCTCGTGCTCGCGTTCGATCCGGGGATCTCCCTTGTCGGCCAAACGTATGAGATGAAGCTTGATATGCCCGTCATCGGGATCAATGCCGAGGGGCAGTCGTTCGAGTATTGGAAGAACACCGGCGGGCGCGTCATGGGCCATGTCTACGTTGACGTCGCCACCGGTGAGACACCCATCACGCCCAAGACGCGACCGTTCTATCAAGCGTACGTGGAGCGCTTTGGAGATTCTTCGCCGTCGCGTCCCCTCTTCACGGCCTTTACTACGTATGATGCTTTCTTCATCTTAAAGGGCGCCCTGGATCGCGCCAAGAGCACCGATCCCGACACGATCGTCGCAGAACTAGAAAAGACGGACTACGTTGGGACCGTGGGCCGGATCAAGTTCCGAGATCGCAACGACCCCTATCCCCATGAGCCGATCTATGACCCAGCGTATGTGGTCGCCAAGTGGGTCCTATGGGGGACGACCGCGAAGAACCCACTCGATCCCAAGGCTCAGCCGGTACGGGTTGTCGTCTGGCCGCCCCAGTTCCGCCTCAAGGCCGATCCCCAAGGCAACCCTGTAAGCATCGCTGGCTGCATTAGCAAAGCGAGCGAAGAGTATCGCAAGAGCGTGGCCGCGTGGAAGCAGCAGGGCAAGCCCAAGGGCGGACGCTTCGCGGCCTGGCACACGTGGGCACGAGCAATTGCCCAATGCTTCACAGGCTAGATGACAGATCAGTACGAACGCTATAAACGGCTGATCCGTGATGAGCGCCTCCCCATAGCGCTTGTTGACTTAGATGCCGTTGATCACAACATCGAAGCGCTCACAGCTGACGCGCGCCGGCACGGCAAGACCTTGCGCCTAGCGTCGAAGTCCATTCGGTGTCCGTGGCTGCTCAAATATATCACGGAGAAGGGCCGGGGAGTAATCCAGGGCATCTTGAGCTACAGCGTCTCAGAAGCAGCGTTCTTAGTCGAGCAGGGCTTCACGGATATCATCGTCGCGTATCCGACCGTGCAGCCCGCAGATTGTCAGCTGTTGGCACAGCTCAACAGTCCAGGGCGTCGCGTGGCGATCGTCGTCGACTCTGAGGCCCATCTCGAAGCGCTGCAGGGGACGCAAGAGCGCCCGATCCCTGTCGTCATTGAAATAGACTTATCGTATCGTCCATTAGGGGGGCGCCTGCACCTGGGGGCACGACGCAGCCCCTTGCGCACCCCCGAAGCCGTCGTCCAAATCGCTCAGAAGATCGCGCAACGGCCCGATCTGAAGCTTTTGGGGCTGATGGGCTATGAGGCGCAGATCGCCGGTGTCGGCGAGAGCAACCCCTTCTCGCCTATGCTCAACC
Organism: Candidatus Bipolaricaulota bacterium; assembly: GCA_041641035.1. GTDB lineage: Bacteria > Bipolaricaulota > Bipolaricaulia > RBG-16-55-9 > DRXL01 > JANXCC01. Next base: position 568 of record JBEPZC010000160.1, on the reverse strand, counting down.
CTGCGCGCAAGCTCATGAAGAAGCTCTCCCGGCCATACGTGGCGCAGATGCGCCAGAGGGTGTTCGAGCTCTTGCGCCGTGAGGGTTTTTCTATAGATGTTTTCAACGGCGGGGGCACGGGCAGCGTCGCGTTCGCCAGCGCTGAGCCTGCCCTCACTGAAGTGACGGCAGGCTCTGGGTTTCTCTGTAGCCATCTCTTCGACTATTACGCTCATTTGAAGTTGAAGCCCGCGATCTTCTTCGCCTTACAGGTGGTGAGGATCTCCGATCCGGGCTTTGTGACGTGTCATGGGGGCGGGTTTATCGCATCGGGGCAGGCGGGGGCAGATCGCTTGCCCGTGCCGTATCTGCCGCCGGGGTTGAGACTTACGGCGTTCGAGGGCGCAGGTGAAGTCCAAACCCCATTGAGAGTCCCCAAAGGCGTGCCGTTGCGTCCAGGCGATCCCGTCTTCTTTCGCCATGCCAAAGCTGGGGAACTCGCCGAGCATTTCAACGAATATCTGCTAGTCCGTGGCGACAAGATCGAAGCACGTGCTCCAACCTACCGGGGTATGGGGCAGTGCTTCTT
>JBEPZC010000159.1:0-2911 GCA_041641035.1 Candidatus Bipolaricaulota bacterium | reverse complement strand
CCCTATTATTGTAACGTCTGGGGAGGCATGCGTCAATCGTCCCCAGGGGGATTCGAACCCCCGTTTTGGCCTTGAAAGGGCCATGACCTAGGCCGCTAGTCGATGGGGACAAATATGTGGGTCGTGTAGGACTCGAACCTACAACCCTCCGGTTAAGAGCCGGATGCTCTACCAGTTGAGCTAACGACCCCGTGATCTTTTTTATTGTAATCGATAGGACAGGCCCTGTCAACCGTTTCAGAAGAGTAGCACTGCTGCCGCCACCACGGTCGTGTAGCCGTCGCCGTTGACGATCGCTGTCTGCGTTTCGTTGCGCGTACGCACGATCTTCCCCGAGAGCTTCCAGACCTGTTCTTTCTCATCCCAGCTGAGATTGTCGTCCACAGTGAGCCCTAAGGTCGAAGCGAGCATCGAGGCTGCTAAGTCTTCGGCGTAATCGCCGGCTTGTTTTTCGTTCTGGCCGTAGGCATGATGTTCGCTCAAATATCCGTACGCGTCGGGATCGGCTGGTATAGCACAGCCGATAGATGCCGCAATGAGCCGACGCGGCTCGTTGCTGGAACACCGCGAGATCACGACGAAGACGATCTGCCCCGGTTTGAGTTCTTTGAGCCCCTCGGCTTTGGGAATGATCTTACATCGTGGCGGCAGGATGCTGGAGACATGTACTAAGTTGTATTTTTCAATTCCCGCATCGCGCAGCGCCGCCTCGAACGAGCGCAGCTCATCTTTGTGTGACCCCACACCCTTGGTGAAGAAGACTCTCGTTGGCACCCACGAGAAACCGTTCATCGCTGACCTCCCTTCCTATGATGTAGAAAATAGCCGAGCATCTTGTAGACGAGCTTGGCTGCAAGAAAGTTTGGCCCGACCATCCCTGCGATGGGGCACAGCTCGACGACATCGAAGCCAAGCACTGTGTGCTTTTCCCCAACGTGTCTGAGAATTCTTAATACCGTGTACCAATCGAGTCCGCCGGGCTCTGGGGTTCCTACGGCGGGCATGAGGGCCGGGTCGAAGACATCTAAGTCTACTGTGACGTAGACGGGGTCGCGCAGCTTGGCAAGGGCCTCGTCAATCTTTGCGGAATGGCTGTGTAGCTCGTAATCAAAACAGACATATAAGTTCTTCGCGCTGCGGATGAACTCCGCTTCTTCGGGGCTGATCGCCCGTATGCCAATCTGGACGAGATTGAGCCCCAACTCGTGCATGCGTCGCCCAACACACGCGTGATTGAACGGTGTCCCTTGAAAGCTGTCTCTCAAATCTGCATGGGCATCGAGCTGTAACACTGAGCATTTCCCGAATCTTTTCAGCAACGCCCGCACAGGAGCCAGCGTCAGCGAGTGCTCACCGCCGAGCATCACCGGGAATTTGTCGCGCTCTATGAGCCAACTGATCACTTCTTCGACGCGCTGGAGCGTCTCTTCAGGGCCTGCTGCCGATGGCTCTAAGGGGGGGAGGGTGTGAATCCCTAGGCGATAGGGTTCACTGTGAAGCTCTTCGTCGTACAGCTCTAAGTGCGTGGAAGCATCAACAATTGCGTGCGGGCCGTGGCGTGTGCCTGTCACATACGACGTCGTCAGGTCGTAGGGCACAGGGAGGACAACAGCACGCGCTGAGTCAAAACGAGAGAACTCCGGAGGAAGCCCTCCGAAGTTCTGAGGCATCCAATACTGACGTGGTGGCGGGATCTCTTCTTCTTGGTCGTGATGCATCTTTGCCCAGGCTTGTGGAATCCCTCCCTTAGAACGTCTCGATAAACCGTATATCGTTCTGGTAGAACGTCCGTATGTCGTCCACTCCGTATTTTAGCATGGCCATGCGCTCGACGCCAAGTCCAAACGCAAACCCCGTGTACTCTTCGGGGTCGTAGTCGACTTCTTGCAAGACCGCCGGGTCGACCATACCCGCGCCCAGAATTTCGAGCCATCTTTCTGTGCCCTTGCGGCGCACGTGCACTTGCAAGCTCGGCTCGGTAAACGGGAAGTAGTCCCCCACAAATCGAGCCTCAAAGTTCTTCCCGAAGAACTCTTCTATAAATGCGACAATCGTGCCCTTCATGTGGGCTAAGGTGATGCCCTTGTCCACCCAGAGCATCTCAATCTGATGGAAGACCGGCGAGTGCGTGGCGTCGGTGGCATCGCGTCGGAAGCACTTCCCCGGCACGACGACCTTCACGGGAGGCCGACGGTGCTGCATCACGCGAATCTGCACGGGGGAGGTGTGCGTGCGCAACAGCAGATCATCGAAGCCCTCGATGTAGAACGAATCCCAGTCGTCGCGGGCGGGGTGATCTTTGGGCATATTGAGCGCTTCGAAATTATAATAATCTGTCTCGACTTCAGGGCCGGTGACGACCTCAAAGCCCAATCGGACGAAGATATCTTCGAGCTCCTTCGTCACTTGAGTGATCAAGTGCAAGCTGCCCAGCTTCTGGCGGCGTCCGGGGAGGGTGACATCCAGGGCTTCGGCGCGCAGGCGTGCCTCTTTCTCTATGCGGGAAAACTCAGCCAAACGCCGCTCCAGTTCAGCATTCAATCTCTCTTTGAGGGCGTTGAGCGTGCGTCCGGCTTGGGCACGCTCCTGTGGGGGCAGGGTCTTCAGCGCATCTAGGAGCTGGGCGAGCTGACCCTTGCGCCCCAGATACTTGACGCGAAATTCTTCACAGAGCTTCGTACTAGAAAGAGCCTTGAGTTCCTGTAGAGCTTGCTCTTCGAGTTCTTTTGTCTTTTGGATGAGACCGTCTTGGTGCATTGTGGCCATGGCGAGATTATAGCGTCTGCTGACATTGGGAGCAAGCGGGTTCATGCGCATAGGGGTGATGTTGACGCCTCTTCCACGCTCGACTATACTCTTGCCGAGTGTTCGCCAATGAGGAGGCTTCTATGGCAACTAAAACTGTTCGCCC
>JBEPZC010000158.1:0-2922 GCA_041641035.1 Candidatus Bipolaricaulota bacterium | reverse complement strand
ACGGAGACGATCTCCCCATTGCGCACAGCAAGGGCTTGGGCGCGCCCTGACGAGACGGTGTAGATATTGGCGTTGAGCACGATGAGATCTGCAGAGAGCAAGAAGATTCACCTGTACGATTATAGCCGGAAGAGCTATCCAGGGGCAAGCCGCCCTAAAGCTACAATAGTTCGCGATTTCGCTGTAACCCCTTGACAAAATATCCCCCACAGTCTATAATATCAGCGTTTACAGAAATTACTGAAATAACAGAAAGGAGAGAAGACCAATGGACGACAAGGTTGTCGCTGCGGTGGTGGACTACAAGGTCGTGCTCTACCTGGTGTACGTCGCGCTCAGTTTGGCGCTGACGGTCTGGGTCGGTCGGACGCTCTTTCGCAACGGGCGGGTCTTCTTAGTAGACGCATTCGGTGGCCGGGAGGCCCTGGCAGACTCGATCAACCATTTGCTCTTGGTCGGGTTCTATCTCATCAACATCGGGTACATCTCGTTCGCCTTGACTTCTAACGTCTACGTGGATGAGATGCGGGAGCTGCTGGAGGAACTCAGTCGGAAGATCGGGCTGGTGGCGATCATTCTAGGGGCTTTGCACGTGGGAAACGTCTATGCCTTCCGACAGATCCATCGGCACGAGAAGCGCTTCAAAGAGCAATTAGATCGGTTGGAGCAGACGCTAGCCAAGCCTCAAGGGCCGGCCTCTTCTAGCGAAACGGAGCTATGAAAGACCTTCATCCGATCGTGCAGAGATTCATCTTGCACTGGGGGGAGATGGGCACGCGCTGGGGACTGAACAGAACTGTAGCTCAGATCCATGCGCTGCTCTATCTCTCCCCCAAGCCCCTCAACGCCGAGGAGATCTCCGAGATTCTGGGCGTGTCGCGCTCCAACGTCAGCACGAGCTTGAAAGAGCTTCAGAGTTGGGGAGTAGTGCGGGTGGTGCACATCCCCGGAGACCGCCGTGACTATTACGAGACGATCTCCGATGTCTGGGAGATGTTCAAGATCATTCTGTCGGAGCGCAAGCGGCGCGAGCTCGATCCCACTCTGGCGCTCTTACGCTCCAGCGTGACGGAGATCGAAGAGAGCCCTATAGACAAGCGGGTCAAGGAGCGGGTGTTGGAGATCGCGGATTTCTTCGAGAGCATCGATGCGGCTTATGAGAAACTGCATAAGATGCCGACGAGTGCGATAAGGCGGCTGGTGAAATTGGGCGATAAAGTGCTGCGAGCGTTGGGCTTGACGGGATCGAAAGGAGCGTGAGGAGAAACACTATGAAGAAATTCACTATAGGCGGTGCGCTCTTACTCTGCACAGTATTGGTCGGCAGCTGTAGCTACTTACCGACATCGCCCATCACGGCTCTCTGGGCAGACGTCCATCCTCAGGGCTGGGTCGTCTTCACCGGCAGTAGACCGCCCTTTCCCCCACCAACTCAGCCCTATGGCTACGACGATAAACTCTTGCTCTACCACCCCCATCTGGGAACGGTGATCACACTACTCGAAGACGCAAGCGATACTTTCTCCTGGCCCCGCTGGGATGCCACCTCTTACGCAGACAGGCTCTACTGGATCGGGGGGCAGCAGAGAATCTATAGACTCGTCGTGGATTTCGCAGAGATCGAGCGAGCGATCTCTCATCCCCTTGACAGCCAGTTGCCCTTCTCGCTTGAGGACGCCGAGCTTCTCTGGACAGACGAAGAGGGCGAGATCAGCGCGCTCGCTCCCTCCCCCGATGGACGGCTCCTGGCGTTCTTGCGCGAGTATCAAGGCCGATTCTCGGTCGTCGTCTTAGATGCCGAGCAGAGTCCGGCGCAGAGGATCGCGGAGCTGCCCACGGCGTGGCTCTCTCACGTCACTTGGACCTCCGACGGCCAGGGGGTGCTGCTGGTGCGTGAGGACCCGACTCGCTTGGTGTCCTTGGGGGATCAACAGCTTCCTGTGGGGATGATCGTGCGACACGAGATCGCCACAGAGCAAGAGACGACTCTGGTAGAAGGGGTAGTGCTCTTCCAGCCTAGTGGAAGGAACACAGATGGCACATTTGGGCTCGGCCTGATGAGCTTGGCTCCTGATGGCTCGGTGCTCTACTATGTGACCCTCACGACGCTGCGCCCGCGCACGCTGCGGGATTTACGGCTTGGGCTCTATAAGATCGATCTAGATCGCAGAGCGCACCAGCTGGTGATGGAGCTTCCCGCCGCAGAGATGATCAACAATCTGGCTATATCTCCCAGCGGGCGGCGTGTGGCGTTCACGCTCGCCAGCTACCGCGCGGGTGCGTCGCTTTCCCTAGAATCGACTCTCTATCTTTATGACAGCCTGAAAGGGGGACAAGCCCAACAACTGATCCAGCTGGTCAACGGGCAGCTCTTCCCCATCTGGCTCGATGATGCCCATCTGGTGTATGTGCAGTTTCAGCTGGAGATGGGCAATGAGACCGTCCCAGGGGAAGTTCGCCCGGCCCTGTGGGTGCACAACGTCGAGACGGGGGAGCGCTTTGATCATTTGCCTTTGTTGACGATGCAAGCGCAGATCGAATCCCTGCGCATGGCGCTGCGGCAACTTCAGGAGAGGATAGCTCTCCTTGAGCGAGCCGTTCACGAGCTGCAAGCTCGCCAGCCGCCGGGAGCCCCATGGTAACTTTCTTTTCGGATTGATGGGGATCGCCTCCTTGGAGTTGAAAGCCCAAACGCGGCTACAGGCTGCGCATCGCCGGGTTCGCTCGGCAAGCTCCCGCCCAACCCACCAGCATTTGACTTTTTGAGAGGGCTTCTTATAATAAAAATAACACGGTGATCCTTGACAAGTGAACGCTCTCTTGAAAAAGTTATTTTTGCTCACAAGGAGGAACTCTATGAATGGACAACCCGAAACTGCTGTCTTTGTCGACTTGGAGAATATCTATATCGGATTTCGGCAT
>JBEPZC010000157.1:0-2998 GCA_041641035.1 Candidatus Bipolaricaulota bacterium | reverse complement strand
CCACCGTAGCTGCGATGCGCCAGCGAGACAATTCTATTTAACAGATTGCTGATATTATTTATCAAAACGCCGTTGACCGCGTTGTCTACGTCCTCCCAGCTAAACTCTATATCTTTGCGCTCTGGGCGATTATAGAGCAGATAGAAGCGCCAATAGAGCGGGTCCATCAGTTCTACTGCATCGTCGCTGAAGAGCCCGATCTTCTGAGACTTCGAAAATCGCTGTTTGCCGATCCATTGCAAATGCTCGGTGGCCGAGATCTGATCGGGCAGATGATACCCCTCCCCCGAAGCTAAGAGCTGGCCGGGGAAGATCAGCGTATGAAACGTGATATTATCTTTGCCCTGGGTGTAGACTTGCTTGACGTCGTCGCCAAACCAAAAGTCGCGCCAGCGTTCAGGTTCCCCTCTCTTCTCGAAATACTCTATCGTTGCCGAGACGTAGCCCAGCGCTGCCTCAGCCCAGACGTAGATGACCTTGCCTTCAGCTCCCGCAAAGGGTGCTGGGATGCCCCAGCTTAAGTCGCGCGTCACCGCGCGGGGTTTGAGCCCATCTTTCAGGAGCCCATCAGTAAAGTTCTTCACGTTGGGGGCCCACTCCTGATGGGCGCTCACATACTCGCGCAGCTTTGGCTCTAATTTGGGCAGATCCAGATACCAATTGCGCGTCCTCTGAAAGATAATTTTGCTCTGCTTGCAGATCTGGCACTGGGGGCTGAGGAGCTGTTCGGCTTCTAAGATCGCGCCGCACTGGGGACACTGATCCCCGTAGGCGCGGGGATACTGACATCGCGGGCACGTCCCCACGATGAAAGAGTCTGCCAGAAACTTCTGGCAGTTCTGGCAGTAGGCACGCTCCTCATCCTTCGCAAAGATATAGCCGTTTGCTTCCATCTTCTTATAGATATCTTGGACGAAGCGCTGATGGACGGGCGAGCGCGTGATCGTGTAGTTCTCCAAGAATATATCGAACTTGTGAAGCGTCTCAACGATCTGTTGATGGACCTGCTCGACGAGCTGTTGCGGGGTGATGCCGCGCTGGAGGGCTTCGAATTCCATTCGTGTGCCGTGGGCGTCGGTGCCGCTGACGTGCACGACTTCATGGCCCTTCAGCTTATAGTACCGGGCGAAGACGTCCCCAGAGAGCAAACACCCAATGAGCGTGCCCAAATGGGGCACGTTATTGGCATAGGGCCAGGCACTGCAGACCAGAATTCTCTTGGCGAAGGTAGATCACCCTTTCGACGTGCGCACAGTATACCCAAAAGAGCGTGATCTGGCAAGCGATTTTTGCTCTCATCCTCGCGGCCAGGTCTCCTCCAGCCGCGCGATCTCCTGACGGGCTTGGGCAACCTTCTTCTGAAGCCACTCTAAGAGCACATCCAGCTCCGCCCAGCGCTGAATAAACTCTTCGCTCCCAAGCGGATGACGGCGTAACTCTTGCATGGCCAACAGATAGCGCTCGTTGAGCTTGGCGATCTCTTCAGTCAACCTCTCTAATTCCGGAGACGTCCACTCCGGCATAGCATTCCCATTGGTGTTCATCGGCGCTCCGTTAGGTGCTCAAGCTGTTCGATATAGCGGGCCATCACGCCAAACGTTCGGTCAACCGGCTCCGGGGAAGAGAGATCAACCCCAGCGAGCTTGAGCGCATCTAAGGGGAAGAGCGAGCCGCCGGCCTTGAGAAAATCTATATATCGCTGGGCCGCGCCGGGCTTTCCCGCAAGAACGCCCTCAGCGAGCGCATGCGCCCCCGAAATCCCTGTCGCGTATTGATAGACATAGAAATTTGAGTAAAGATGCGTGGCAAACTGCGCCCAGGTGATCCCCACACGGTCTCTGTCCATGACGACTTCATCGCCGTAGCCTTCCGCGAAGAGATCGGCCATGAGATCAATAAGCGTTTGTGCTGAGAGGGCCTCGCCGCGCTCGACCCGCTCGTGAATCTCTAGTTCAAAGCGCGCCAGCGTCGGCATGATGAAAAAGTATCTGTGGAAGTTGGCCATCGCCTCTTCGATGACCGTGATCTGGAAGTCCGGGTCTTTTTGGGTTCTGAGCAGATAGTCGCGCACCATCGCTTGGTTGAAATTGGAAGCGACCTCGGCGACGAAGAGCGAGTAGCGTGAGTACACAAAGGGCTGGGTCTTCCACGTAAAATACGAGTGCATGGAGTGCCCCAACTCATGAGCCAGGGTGCTCAGGCTGAAGATATCGTCGGTGTAGCTCATCATAATGAACGGATGCGTCCCCGGAGACCCCGAGGAGAACGCCCCCATGCGCTTGCCCTTGTTGACGGCATAGTCCACCCAGCGCTGTTCAAGAACCCCCTGGCGCAAGATCTGTACATACTCGTCTCCTAAGGGTTTCATCCCTTCACAAATCCAGTCGACTGTCTGCTTGAAGGGGATAGTGAACTGTTTGTGAGTGAGCGGCGCGCGTGTGTCATACACATAGAGCTTATCGTAGCCCAGGGCGCGCCGACGCATCCGCCAGTAGCGATGCCAGATGGGCAGGTTCTTCTTATAGGTGTTGATGAGATTGTGAAAGACCTCGACGGGGATGTGATTTGCTGTAAGAGCAGCTTCCAAAGCAGACTTATATCTTCGCGCACGCGCCATGAAGACGTTCTGCTTCACCCCCGCGGCGATGCAGTTGGCCATGGTGTTCTTAAACGCTAAGAACGCGTCGCAATAGTTCTCCCACGCCGTGCGGCGGACCTCTCTATCGGGGTGATGGAGCAGCGTGCTGATGGTGCTGTGAGTGATCTCGTGACCGCCAGCAGCGGGCTTAAACGTCAGCTCAGCGTCGGAGAGAATCCCATGCGTTGCTGCAGCTGTCCGGAATGGATCCATCAGCTGACGCAACAGCTCTTCGACCTCAGCGGAGCGAATATGGGCTTGACGGCGCTCCAGCTCGTCAAAATAGTGCCCATAGATGGCCAAGCGTGGCTCTTCTTTGGTCCATTGTCGCAGCTTCTCAAACCCGATCGAGAGCATCTC
>JBEPZC010000156.1:0-3051 GCA_041641035.1 Candidatus Bipolaricaulota bacterium | reverse complement strand
CTGCGGGCAGGGCCCTTTGGATCACCTGGCTTCGGGCCACCTCCTCGGGGGAGACCAGGCGCTGGCCCAGGGCCAAGAGGGAAAGGAGGAGGGCGGCGAGGACGAGGCGCATGCCCTTACATTACCTCAGGGGCGGGGATACCCAGGAGGGAAAGCCCCGTCTTCAGGGTTTCTTGCAGGCTCCTCACCAGGCCAAGGCGGAGTTCCCTCAGGCCCGGGGGTGCCGTGAGCACCGGGGTGGCGGGCCTCCCGTCCTCCTTGGCGTTGTAGTAGGCGTTAAAGCTGGCGGAAAGGTCCAGCAGGTACTGGGCTAGGACATGGGGGGTTTTCTCCTCGGCAGCTTCCAGCACCGCCTCCTCAAAGTCCAGGAGGGCTAAGGCCAGTTCCCGCTCGTACGGGGTGGCCTGGGCAAGGTCTATCTCCCCCCATTCCCCGGCCTTGCGCAGGATGCTGTGGGCCCGGGCGTGGGCGTACTGGACGTAGGGGCCCGTATCCCCTTCAAAGGAAAGGGCCTCGGCGTAGCGGAAATCGATCTGTTTCCTGGGCTCGGTCTTCACCATGGCAAAGCGGATGGCCCCCAGGGCTACCATCCTGGCCGCCTCCTCCTTGGCGGGGTGGGCGGGGTTTTTCTCCTCTATCACGGCAAGGGCCCGCCTTTCCGCTTCCTCCAGGACCTCATCCACGCTCACCGCCAGGCCCTTGCGCCCGGACATCTGCTTACCTTCCAGCAGTACGGTTTCATAGGCCAGGTGGAAGGCGCCCTCCGCCAGCTCAGGGTGCCCCGCCAGGGCCAGAGCCGCCCGCACCAGGGCCTGGGGGTGGCTTTGGCGCACGTCGATGACGTTGATGGTTTCCCGGGCCCTGGGGGTGTAGGGTTCCCCCTGGGGGGCGCTGGTTCTCAGGGCCGGGTAGTAGGGGTTCTCGTAGGGCTGGAAGTACAACCCCTCCAAAAGGCCCATCTTCCAGAACTGGAAGGCGATGTCCTTGGCGTAGTAGGTGGCGGCTCCCCCGGAGCGCACCAGGACGAAGTAGGGGTCTTCCAGCCCGGGGATGAAGGGGCTTGCGTCCATGACCAAGGCCCCCGCGTACTTGCCCTCCGTGGGGCGGAAGACGTGGGGACTCTGCTCCAGGATCCTCAGGGCTTTTTCCAGAAGCCCCGCCCGAACGATGTCGGATTCCCAGACCAGAAGGTCGTAATGAGCGTTCAGGGCCTTCATGGTGGCCATCTGGGCCAGGAGGATGCGGTTGACGTCTTCCCTGAGTTCCCCCCGCTCCAGGGCGTGAAGGATTTCCTCTATGCCCCCCTGCAGGTTGGGGTACTCGGGATCCTGATGAAGGCGCACGTAGGCATTGCCGGCGAAGTGGTCGTACTTCTCCTTCCCGTCCCAGGTGAGGCCGTAGTGCCTTAGGGCGAAAAGGGTTTCCGCCGCCTGGCGGCCCGTGTCGTCAATGTAGTTCAGGACCAGGACCCTTCGCCCGGCATAGTCCAGGATGCGGGCCAGGCTGTCCCCCAGGGCGATATTCCGCAGGTGGCCCACGTGGAGCTCCTTGTTGGGGTTCACCGAGGTGTGCTCGATGAGCACCAGGCCTTCCCTCTTGGGAAAAGGCTCCTTGGGCCTAAGGGCCTCCTTGAGGAGATCCTCCGTGCGGATGCGGAAGTTCAAGTACCCCCCCACGGGGATGACTTCCTCCACGAAAGGGGGAAGGTCCAGGCGGGCCTTGAGCTCCCCGGCGATGGCCTGGGGGGGTTTCCTTAGCTCCTTGGCCAAGGCGAAGAGGGGAACCCCGTAGTCCCCGGGCTTGTCCTTGGGGGCCTTGGCCACCTTGAGACGGAGGTCCAGGCCCATCTCCTTGAGGGCTTGGTGAATGGCCTCTTCCAGGGCGCGGCGCACCATCAGGGGGTTATCTTACCCCAGGGCCCCTTCCAAAGCGGCCTTCAACGCCTCCGCCGCCTTGCGGTTCATGCCCGGCAGGCGGGCAAGCTCTTCCAAAGGAGCTTCCTTTAAGGCCTTAAGCCCCCCGTAGCGCTCCAAAAGAAGGCGCCTTCTCGCCTCCCCGATGCCGGGGATGCCCTTTAGCACCTGGAAAAGTTCCTGGCTCCTTCGCTTTTGGTGGTAGCGGAGCCCGTTTTGGTGGGCCTCGTCCCGAAGGTGGATGAGGAGCTGGAGGGCAGGGTGGGTTAGGGGCAGGCGGATCTCCCGGCCTTCTTGGGTGATGAGGACCTCCTCCTTCTTGGCCAGGCCCACCAGGGGGAGGCTCAGGCCGGCCCTTTCCAAAGCCCGGGCTGCCGCCCGCACCTGGCCGAGCCCGCCATCGATCAGGAGGAGGTCGGGGAGGGGCAGGTCCTTTAGGCTTCCCGTGAAGCGCCGGTATACCCCTTCCTCCATGGCGGCGTAGTCGTCGTTTCCTGCCTTCAGGCGCATCCTGCGGTACTCCGCCCTCTTGGGCCTGCCCCCCTCCAGGACGGCCATGGAAAAGACACGGGCCTCCCCCTGGAGGTGGCTTACGTCGTACCCCTCGAGGCGATAGGGCCTTTGGGATAGCCCCAGGATCTCCTGGAGGGCCTTTAGGGCGGGGTGGTCCCCCCGCCTTTCCCTTTGCTTGAGCTCGGTCTCCAGGGCCAGGCGGGCGTTCTTCTCCGCAAGCTCCAGAAGCCGTACCTTCTCCCCCTTTTTGGGCACCCTTAACTCCACCCTCCGCCCGGCGCGGCGGTGAAGGAGGGCTACTAGACCTTCCAGGTCCTCCAGGGGGAAGGGCAGCAGGATCAGGGGGGGTAGGGGGGAAGCCTCCAGGTAGTAGTCGCGCAGGAAGGCCCAGAGGATTTCCTCAGGGCTCGCTTCCTCCTTTTCCACCACCCGGCTGATGCGGCCCAGGATCCGCCCTGAGCGCACCTGGTAGAGTTGCACCACCGCCAAAGGCCCTGCTTGGGCCAAGCCCAGGAAGTCCAGGTCCCCCATCTCCGGGTCAAAGGCTTGCTGGGCGGTGGAGAAGAAGGCCCTTAGGGCCTCCATTTGATCCCGGATTTCCGCTGCCCGCTCAAACTCTAACCTC
>JBEPZC010000155.1:0-3068 GCA_041641035.1 Candidatus Bipolaricaulota bacterium | reverse complement strand
TAAGCAGCGTATAGGGCGTTCCATCGAGGCTGAGCACGAAGAGCTTCCGTGACATGTTCTGTCCTTTCTCTGTTGACTCTGACAGGGTGAATTGTATAGACTGAACAAGTGCCTATGCAAACGGTTCTGGGGTTGGATGAAGCGGGGCGAGGGTGCGTGATCGGGCCGTTGGTCGTTGCGGGGGTGCTGATCTATGCGGGGCATCATCGAAGGCTTCTTGAGCTTGGCGTGCGAGACAGCAAGCGGCTGACGCGCGCCCAGCGTGACCGGCTGGCTGCACAGATCGAGCAGCTCGCACACCGCATCGTGACGGTAGAGATCGAGCCGAGCGCTTTAGAAGACAATCTGACAGAAGTCGAGCTAGGGGCAATGGGGCAGATTATACGAGAGAGCAAAGCGGAGCAGGTCTATCTGGACTTGCCGGTGGGGCCTTTGGCCCGTGAAAGATTCATGCAAGCTTTACGCGAGAGCGTGGGCACTCGGCGGTTTGAGCTCGTCGCAGAGAATAAGGCTGACGCGAAGTATCCCGTTGTGAGCGCGGCCTCGATCATTGCTAAAGTCTATCGTGATCGGGCGATCGAGAGATTACGTCAAGAGTATGGGGATTTTGGGTGGGGCTATCCTGCTGAGCCCAAGACGCGGGCGTTTCTCAAAGAGTTCTATGAGCGCACAGGGCGCTTCCCTGAGTGTGCACGTCGTAAGTGGCGCACGCTCCAGAAACTCACGGAGCTCTCACTCGATCTCTAGCGTGGACACAGCGGCTTGACAAAAGCCCCATTTCTGACTCTAATGGGAGCAGCGAAGGGGTGGTACCAATGGCTGATCAGGTAGAACTAGAACGCAAGCTCAAGATCCAGCCGACTCTAGCCCCCTCATCGGGACCGGAGAGGTCATTGGCCCTTGGCCCTGATGAGATCGGACGAATCTGCATTGCTGAAGAGCTCTCTATCGCTACAGACGACAAGAAGACCCATATCGAGGTCTATCTCCCTGAAGAGAAGCGTAACGAACTTGCCCTTGGGGATTACGTCGTCATCCCATTGGGGTATAAAGATTATAAGATCTTTGCGAGCGTCGAACAGCTCTGTTATCGCAAGCGCGATGCATTGGACGACATGAGCGAGGTGCACGTCTTCATTGGAGCAGATCGTCTCGGTGAAGATGACTACATTGAGACGGCGATCTTAAACCCCATCTCGATGATCGGCCCGGAGCACCAAGCGTTGGAAGTGCGCTACATCCCCAAGCCCAATACGATAGTCCGCAAAGTCACAGGTGAGGACGAAGTGAAGATCGGGCTGGATATCCCCGACTCTGGCCTCTTTTTAGGGTACGTCGCGGTCAACGGCGAGCCCATTCAGACCAGACAAAAACAGTTCGTGCCGTACTATTTGATCAATGACGAGAAGAAGACCGGTGACCCCATGATCTTCATGCACGTGCTGATCGCGGGCATGAGCGGGCGTGGCAAGACCCACGTCGCCAAGAACTTCTTACGACAGGTCATCGGTTCTGTGTACCCCATGGAGCGGCGCGGCGGGGAGCAGCGCAAGCCCTGCATTGTCATCATTGACCCAGAAAACGAGTATTGGAAGATGCGCGAGGACAACCCCTATCTCACCAAGGAAGACCAAGAGATGCTCTTTGGGCACGGGGTGAAGTTTGGGGGGATCAAAGAGAAGCTCACTGTATACGCTGCCGTTGAGGGCGAGCCGCGCTACTCTGGCTGCCCAAAGTATACGAACTTCACGATCCCGTTTGAACTGGTGCGCGATTTCCCCTATCTGATCGCAGGCGGTGAGCTCGACGAAAACCAATATATCTCTTTAGTGCAGTTGGTGCGCGACTTCTTCTATCAGCATGAGCACGGAACCTATCGGGAGTTCTTAGAGTTTGTGGGCGACCCCAATACTTTAGAGATGTACAAGCAGAACGGGCGCATCCATCCTGCGACGTTCCAAGCGTTGCAGCGTCGTGTGGATCGTCCGCAGTTTGCTAAGATCTTCGATCAGGGGGCTAATCCCCTCACCCAGCTCTATAGTGATATATTTGCCGAAGACGTGGTGAGCGTCTTTGCGACGAAACATTTGAGCCCCGATGCCGAAAGAATTGTAGTCTTGGCGATTCTCTCCATGATCGCTGACGCCAAGCTCAAGAGCACGACGACAGAGTGGGGACGGAGAATCGAGAAATTCCCCATCGTCTTGGTCGTGGATGAAGCTCATCGGTATTTCACGAAAGACCAGACCCAGCAGGATCGCATCATTGTCGAGAAATTTATCAAAGCAGCCAAACAAGGGCGTAAGCACCGTTTAGCGCTGGTTTTAATTACGCAGAGCCCGCAGGACGTCAACGAGACGGTCCTCGCCCAGATCAGCACGCGGATTCTGTTGGGGATGGAGCGGGAGATGGCCGAGCTTGCTGGAGCGCCGCCGCGCTATCAGAAAGTCTTGCCCTACTTTGAGCGAGGCCGTATGGTCGTGCACGCCCCGGACAATTCTAAACCCCTCGAGCTGAAGGGACTGGACTTCTGCGTGGTGATGCACTAAAATGCCATGGGCAAGAAGAGGCGGGATCTCAAGGCGATCTCCAGTTGGCAGGAGCGGATTGCAGAACATCAAGAGAAAATCGAGTCAGAGATGAGACGGGCGCATCCACGCTGGCATCTTATTGAGTTTTGGAAGAAGCAAATTGTGGCTTGGGAAGAGCAGATTAGACGCAGAAGGAGGAGGCTAAAGCAATGAAGGCAGCTATGGTCAAGAAGCCGCTCGTATCTCTCACTGAATTACAAGAAGCGTTTAGGGTCCTCTATGACGAGCTTTGTGCAGAGCTTGTCAGGATGCAAGCCAACATGCGCAAGCTTCAGCAAGCTTGCCCAAACACAGAAGCATACGATCAAGGCTGGGCGGATATGCATGTCTCCCTTAACGTTATAGAGACGAAAGCGCACATATTACAAGAGATATTAGATCAGATCAGCGAGCGTCTAGAGGACAAGGCAAACTAACTCTCTCTAGGAGGAGTGTCAAAGCTATGGCGCACCAAGTTCTGCCGCGCAGCCAAGTCCC
>JBEPZC010000154.1:0-3148 GCA_041641035.1 Candidatus Bipolaricaulota bacterium | reverse complement strand
AGAGTGATTGACAGCCGCGCGCACAAGCCCCGACACATCGCGCACTCCTCCTGGCGCAGCTTGTGTTATATTATAGTGATCAGCTAGTAACAAGTCAACGTTGCACGCCTGTAGCTTCACTTGGTATGGTAGGAGCTATGGATGCTCTGCACGTCAGTGCTCGATCGCTCCGCGAGATGCAGTCGGTCATCTTCGACCAAGAGTGGCTGCGCACAGCTGATCTCGACCAGACCCTCTATCTGATGTACCGAGATTGCGTCCTCCCTGACGATCGCCCTATCGCCCAAGAGCTTGAAGTGCGCTACGATATCACCGTGCTCTTGCCCCTTCGCTTAGGCAAAGAGTACAACAAGACCAAGGGGCACTATCACTCAGAATACAAGCCGGGGCTGTGCTATCCAGAGCTCTATCAAGTTCTTGAGGGCCAAGCCCATATCTTGCTGCAAAAGCGCCAAGGCGAAAGCGTGAGCGATGTTGTCCTTGTCACCGCCCAGGAGGGCCAGATCGTGCTCGTGCCCCCAAACTATGGGCATATCACAATCAACCCGACCGATAAGATCTTAAAGATGGCCAACTGGGTCTCGACGCGAGTGGAGAGCTTCTATCAGCCCTTCGAGGCGAAGGGCGGTGGGGCGTATTTTGAGCTTGTCACATCCCAGTTCATCCCTAACCGTCGCTATACTTCTCTGCCGCCGCTGCGCGTCGTCTCAGCGCGCGAATACCCCACGCTGGGGCTGCACCACGGCCGGCCCATCTACGAACTGATTAAGACTCCTGAGCGTCTGCGATTCTTGAGCTACCCCGACGAGATGTGATGTTTGCTCGGCTCGCGCTGCCGCGGGGAGAAGACCGCCACGAGAAACCCCACAACAACCCCAATCCCCACTCCCCACAAGATCATCTGTGCCCGATTTGGCCCCACCGGCCCCTGCGGCAACTGCGCCGGCGTTATGACTTCCACCGGCTCCCAGCCCTCTGCAATCTGACGCGCTTCGACTTGAGCTTGCGCCAGCGATTCGATCCGCCCTTCCAGCTCTCGGACACGCCGATATTCGTCCTCAAACACCCCAATCCCCTTGGCTCCCACCAGATCAAGTTCGCGCTCTACTTCCCCAAGACGCTTCAGCAAAGACTCTAAATACGTGCGATAATACCAGCTCTCCAGGGTCGCCCCCTGCTCGCTGATCCGCATCTGGCGGGATTTGAGAACCTCTTGAAGCTCTCTGCCTATACGCTCTTTTTGGGCCTGGAGGAGGGCCTTGTGCTCTTCGAGGCGAGCTGTAAGGGCCTCAATGACCTGCTGACGATACTCTTCCAAAGCCTTCTGCAACGCGCTCAGTCGGCGGCTCTCCTGCTCAACAGTTGAGCGCAGATCGCCCTTGAGCTTCTCTGACGCTTGCTCAATATACTCGGCGAGGGCGTCGCGCACCGTGCGCTGAGCAAAGCCGCCGCGCAGCCGCAATGTGAGCACATTCTCAACCTCGGTGATCTCCAAATTCTTCGAGAGCCATGAGACGACAGGCCATGTATCCCCCGGCTCTTCAGAAATTCTGATTCTCTTAGCAACTTGAACAGCCAAGTCTGGGCTACGCCAAAAGTCTGCGCCCCAGTGAAACCGAACCGAGAACTCCGATGGCAGGGGCGGCACCTTCACACGCACCAGCGCGCCCGTCTCAAACTCCAACGGTTGGCGCAACGCGTAGATCGTCGAACCAATGAGAAAGACTAAGACCGTCAAGAGGAAGATCCATCGTCGTTCAGCAGCCATCTTCTCATCTCCCAGGACACGATATCACAAGAGAGCCTAGTCCGTCAAAGACGTTCGCGCACAATCTTCACGATGCGCTCAGCAGCGTGCCCATCCCCAAAGGGGTTGACAGCGCGTGCCATCTGCTCGTAAGCCTCCCGATCCTCGATGAGACGACGGGCTTCTTGAAAGATCGTCTCCGAGTCCGTTCCCACGAGCTTGGCTGTGCCCGCTTCGAGGGCTTCCGGCCGTTCGGTGACCTTGCGCATCACTAAGACGGGCTTGCCCAACGCTGGGGCTTCCTCTTGGATGCCTCCCGAATCCGTCAAAATCATGTACGCTCGGCCCATCACCCAGACAAACTGTTCGTAGTCCAACGGCTCAATCAAGAAGATACGCTCTTGGTCTTTGAGAATCTTTTGCACCGGGGCGCGCACGTTGGGGTTCAGATGGACGGGATAGATCAAGATGACATCAGGGTGACTTTGGGCGATTCTTCTCAGTCCCAGACAGATGCTCTCAAACTCCGGGCCGAAGCTCTCGCGCCGATGGCCCGTGACCAAGAGGAGCTTCTTTTCGCCGCGCTCGATCTGGGAAAATATCTCTGGGGGCACAGGAAATCTCTCTCGGAAATCCAGATCTTTCACGCGTGCCCACATCTGTTGGAGCGCGTCAATCACGGTGTTCCCAGTGATGAAGATCTTTTCAGAAGAGATCCCTTCGCGCACGAGATTCTGCTTGGCACGCTCGGTAGGAGCAAAGAGCAGATCAGCGAGCTGATCTGCAAGCACTCGATTGATCTCTTCGGGGAAAGGGCTGTATTTCTGAAAGGTGCGCAGCCCGGCTTCGACGCGTGCGATCTTGATCTGGGCATAGAACGCTGCGAGGCTTGCGACAAACGCTGTGGTCGTGTCCCCTTGGGTGATGACGAGATCGGGGTTCTCCCTGTGGATCACAGACTCTAACGCGACGAGCGCGTCGGCTGTCAATTGATAGAGCGACTGATTGGGGCGCATGAGATCGAGATCATAGTCTGGGCGCACCTCAAAGAGCCGTAAGACTTGATCGAGCATCTCGCGGTGTTGAGCTGTGATGCAGACGCGCGACTCGATCTCAGGGAATTTGCGCAGCTCTTGGAGCACCGGTGCGAGTTTGATCGCTTCCGGGCGCGTGCCAAAGACCGTGAGAGTTTTCATAAAGCTGAGAGCTATGCTAAAGTGTCGTGACGCATTTTGTCAAGGGTACCCTCTCAAAGCTACAATGTTCTCTCAAGGGGGACACACATGCGCAAAGAAATCGCAATCATTCTGCTGGTCTTGATAGCCCTTGGGAGCGTGAGCTTCATTGGGGAAGCCCGAGTGATCGGTCTTGGCGGTGGCGCACTCATTGACGTCACAGGAG
>JBEPZC010000153.1:0-3158 GCA_041641035.1 Candidatus Bipolaricaulota bacterium | reverse complement strand
CCAGCGCTGAGGCCGTCAAGCTCCCACACGAGCGTTGTAGTATTGTCAGGGTTCTTCGTGACGCGATTGGGCGCGTTGAACGTCGCGACCCCGTAGCTGACAAACGCTGGCAGCACCAACGTAATCCTGATCTGTCGGGCGACGATCTTCTTGCCCAGCGCTTGGGCAATCTCTCGTGGGGTTGTATCGGTGAATTGCTCGAAGAACTGCCCTTGGGTGAGGCGGGCCAGCTCGCGCAAGAGCGTTCTGTCGGGGTTGCGACCGGTAGCGATGGTGAATATGGCGACGCCGCTCTCGGCGGCTCGCTGAGCTTGAGAGAGGGGCGTGCGCCCCGTGTTGAAGCGCCCGTCGCTGATCAAGACCATCGCCCACGAGGCTTCCTCGCGCCCGTTGATGATGAGCGTATCTAATGCTTTAGCGATCCCCTCACCGACAGCCGTCTTGCCCAAGGGCTTCAAGAGCTTCAGCCCTTGCCGCACCGCTTCATGGTCAAACGTGAGTGGGACGTCCACGCGGGCGTCCGTGCCAAACGAGACAAGCCCCACGCGATCTTGCGGGGAGAGGGCTTCCACAACGGCTGAGCCGATCCGCTCCATCTCACGGACGTTGACGGTCGCGGAGCGGTCTACCACAAGAAAGAGATCGGCTGGGGCGCGCTCTCCAGCTTGTCCTGCGGATAGACTCAGCGTGATCGTCCCCTCTTGATTGACAAAGAGCGCTGCTGGGGAAACGCTCAGCGTGAGCTGCAGCGGCGGCGCGGTGACTTGAGCGAGCCCCGCCAGTGCGCTTATCACAAGCACGCTCGCTATCGGGAGTATTCGTCTCATCTTTGCGCTCCTGTGGAGCCCCTCACCCAACCCGTGCGCGGGGATGAGGGCTGCCACTTCATCGTGTTGATGCTGGCAGAGGCTGGTCCACGGGCGTGTCTGTGAGCCAATACGAGATCAGCGTCTGCAGCATTCGGAAGTCTATGGTCTTCCCACATGTCCCGACGACCTCCTCGTCCTCAAGCCACAGGGCGATGGCCGTCTGAATCTGGGCGAAACTGATCTTGTTTGACAGTGCGACATCAATGGTATTCTGGTCCACGTTGAGGTACGATATAGCTACCGGGATGTCGAGACATTCGACGACTTTCAGCGTTTGATCTTGGCCGACTTCGCTCTCAAAGCGCGGTGCAAACGACTCGATCAGCCCTTGGATCGTGTACAGGCTGATGATCTCATCGGTGGGCACGGTCACTTCATAGAAGATGCTGCGGCGCGTGCCCGCTGGGATTTTCTCTGTAAAGATCCAGGTGTTGGCGGATTGCTTGAACGCCGCGCTCGTGCCGCCCTCTAGGGGCTTCACTTCCCAGCGTTCAGGGAGCTTTTCTGTCAGCGTCAAGCCAAGGATATCCTTCTCAGCTTGGACTTCGATTTTGACCCTGAAGATATTCCCACCTGGTGTGCGCAGATAGACCTGATAGAACGGGAACGGCGTTAGCAACGAGCGCCGAGCTGTTCCCCCTATCGAGGTGTCTTCAGGGATTGTTCGGTCTACTGTGACGTTGGCCAAGTGATGCGCGACGATTTGCTTGAGAGACTCCATCTCAAGTGGGGCGTCGCACGTTCCCGGTACAGGCGTATCTTCCTGCCAGAACGCGACCGCGCGCTGCATCTGGTCGAACGTGATCTCTTCAGACATGCGCAAGTCAACAGTATCGGTTGTGGTATCGAGATGTGCGATAGCGACAATCGCGGGCAGGCACGTCACGATAGAGATGCGCGAGAACGGCTCATTGGTCTCGCCCAGCACGGGGATCTCTTTGATATCAGGGACGGTGCTGGAGATTCTCCCGACGATGTCGAAGTCTTGGGGCAGCGGCCCACCGATAAGCTGATCGGTCTTGGGGATCGTCACGTCATAGACGATACGACGAGTCTCACCGCTGCGCACGATCGTTGGGAAGATCCATTGAGTTTGGGCAGCTTTGAACGTCGCCCCTGAGCTATCGATGGGGGTGACCTCCCAGTTCGCCGGGAGGTCTTCGTCCAAGCCAAGGCCGCTCATGGACGTTCTGACGGTGATCGTCACGGTCACTCTAAATGTCGTCCCCGGTGCGGCATGTGTCGTTGAGACGGTGCGCGTGGCGAAGGCGACTTCTTTTTCAACCGTGATCGTCTTTGTGACTTGGGCAATCGCTCCCTTGTCATCGGTGACGCGCAGGGTGACTTTGACTTCGCCGATCTGGGTGAACGTCCACTGCACGGTCGGCTTGTCCGTAGAGATCTCAAAGATACCATCTGAATTAAAATCCCATTCGTACTTGACGATCTTGCCGTCGGCAACGGTGCTTGCGCGAGCATCAAAGGTGATGGGCACATTGACGCTCACTACTGATGGGGAGAACGTAAACTCCGCTTTCGGAGGAGCTCTGCGGAAGGCACTTAGCACTAACGGCTCGACGGGGCTGGGCAGCTGAAATCTCTCGGGATTGACGGGATCGCCACTGAGCACTTGCCAGCCGTCGATGCCTCTCGTAAACATTGGAGTGATGACGATCTCGAACTCATCGGGAAGTCCACTGATGACGACCCCATCGGCGCGCTCGGCCAGCCAGCGCCAGGTCATCGTTGCTGTTGGCGGGGTGAACTCGTAAGTGTCTGAGGGATCATCGCGTAGGGTGATCCGTGCTGTGGGTGGGAGCCCATCGAATCGCAGTGTTGCTTCCCCGCCTGCGGGGTTGCCCGGCTTGCTCAGGATGATGATTAAGCTCAGATCGCGGGTGTTCGCGTCGCGATAGAGGAAGACGAGGGCTTGGTTAGCGATCTCCAAGCCCGTATTGGGTTGATCGTTGGCAAAGCGGTAGAAGTCCACAGCTGAGCCCGGCTGGGTGAGCGGGGTGATCGGGGTTGAGAACGCTCCTTGACGCGCGAGGAAGAACGAGGGCGTTTCTTGGCTTGCTCCGGTCACAGCGATCAGGGCTAGTATCACAAGCCCACAGAGAGAATGTCGAATGACTCGCATCGCGGCCTCCTTTGTCATCATACCTGCCTCAGTATAGCGAGCGATCCCCCCTGAGACAGTGATTCAAATTACCCACTCGCGCACCTGAGCATAGCACAGCGTGTGCCCAAAGGCAAGTGAGCGTAATGGCAATTACAGTCTAAGAAAAT
>JBEPZC010000152.1:0-3162 GCA_041641035.1 Candidatus Bipolaricaulota bacterium | reverse complement strand
GCCCGCGAGATCTCACCTGAGGAGTTCCATGCCCAGTTTGAGCGCATCTGGGCGGTCATCGAAGAGCTCTATGGTTCAGAGAGCGAAAGACGCGCGCGGTTCTTTGAGGTGTTGACCCTCATGGCGCTCGACTATTTCCGCGCGCAAAAAGTAGACTGGGCGGTGATCGAGTGCGGGGTAGGTGCGCGTCGCGACGCCACGCGCGTCGTCCACTCTCCCGTCTCGGTCCTGACCAACGTCGAGCTCGACCATCGGGAATCGCTCGGAGAGACGATTGCGCAGATTGCGTATCACAAAGCTGCCGTTGTCTCTGAAGGGGGAGTGCTGATCACGGCGGAGTCCAAGCCTGAGGCACTTGCTGAGATCGTGCGCGAGTGTCGTCTCAAGGATGCTCAGTTGATTCGGCTTGATCTGTCAGGGCTTCGGGCAGGTGACACCAGCTGGGATGGCACTCGCTTTGACTGGCGGGCTTGGCAAGGCTTAGAAATTTCGCTTTTGGGGGGGTATCAGCTTGAGAATGCTGTGTTAGCTCTTGAAGCCGCGTGCGCTTTGAACGAGAGGGCCATTACAGAACGAGCAGTGCGGGCGGGGCTGCGCAAGGCCCGCTGGCCCGGACGGATGGAGTTGCTCCAGAAAAATCCCTATGTTATGCTAGATGGTGCCAAGAACCCTGCGGGGATGCGGGCGCTGTGTGCCGCGCTCTCCCATTTCGAGTACGAGCAGTTGCTCGTCATCGTAGGGATATCTGATCGAAAGGATGCCGCAGCGATGATGCGCGAGATCGCGTCGCAATCTGATCGGATGATTGTCACACGTGCGGCCTATCGTGGGGTTGATCCGGAGTATTTGGCCTCTCTGATTGAACCTTATGGCGTGCCTTGCATGGTTGTTCCCCAGCCTGCTAGGGCCCTGGAGTTGGCGTTGACACAGGTGCAGAGGGACGATTTGATCTGCGTGACCGGATCGCTCTTTGTCGTCGGCGAGATCCGAGCCCTTTGGAAAGGACGAACGCATTCTGGTCAAACTCTCTCTTGAGAACCTGCAGCTGTTTGGGCATCACGGCGTGAGCGAGGAAGAGCGCCAACGCGGCCAGCTCTTCTCTATCGATGCTGAGATCGAATTCGATCTTCCCCAAAGAGACGATCTCTCTGAGACGGTGGACTATGTCCACGTGATCGAGCGAATCTGTAAGATCAATGAGGCGCATTCGTTCCAGCTGATCGAGACGTTCGCTCAGACGATCGCTGAAGAGATTTGCAGAAGTTTTCGGAAGGTGCGGCGCGTGTCTGTCCGGGTGAAGAAACCCAAGCCCCCTCTTGCTGCGGGCATCACGCTCGACTCCGTAGCCGCCGAAGTGATACGAACTGTCCTCCACAACCCTCTTCCCTCTCGTGAGGAAGAGAGAAGAGACGAGAAAAGCTAGATGAGGGGACACGCTATGGTTCAGGTGTTCATTGGTCTAGGGGCGAACCTAGGCCAGCGCGAGGATTCTCTCCAGAGGGCTGTGGCTGCCTTAGCCCAGACCCCCGGGGTTCGCGTGTGCCGCCAATCTGATCTGTATGAGACCGAACCGGTGGGGTATGCGGAGCAGCCGTGGTTTGTCAACGCTGTCGTCGAGATTGAGACCGACTTATCTCCTCGGGAGCTTCTTGGGGTATGCAAACAGATCGAACGTGCGCTGGGGCGTCGGGAGGGCCCGCGCTATGGGCCGCGTGAGATCGACTTAGATATCTTGCTCTATGACGAACTTATCGTGGACGATCCCGATCTGCAGATTCCCCACGCGCAGTTGCACCGACGACGGTTCGTGCTCGTGCCGTTGGCCGAGATCGCCCCAACGGCCGTTCATCCGGTCTTGCACCAGACGGTCAGCCAATTGCTCCAGAGCTTAGACGCTCAGCAGGAGGTGAGGCCCCTACGATCACGGAGATCCTTATTGAGACAGTAGCTCCCACGACGCGCATCGCGCTGCTTGAAGACGGACGCCTGATGGAGATCCATTACGAAGATCCAGAGCGTCTTTTAGGCAATATTTACAAGGGGATCGTGCGGGATATTCTGCCGGGGATTGGCGCGGCGTTCGTAGACGTGGGGATCGAGCAGAAGCTCTTTTTGTCGAGCAAGGAGCTGAGCGATACCCTGTGGAAGGAGAAGCGCGTGCGCAAGGGGCAGGTTCCCCCGATTCAAAAAGTGCTCAAGAGTGGCCAGCAGATCATTCTCCAAGTGAAGCGTGAGGGGATCGGCACGAAAAACCCCCAAGGGACGATGAAGATCAGTCTTCCGGGGCGCTACTGGGTCTTTCTGCCCACGGATGAACGCTTAGGGGTCTCGCGGCGAATCTCAGACGAGCACGAGAGTCGGCGTCTGAAGAGGATCGCCAAGAAGCTCAAGCGGCAGGGCGAAGGGCTGATCGCGCGCACGGCAGCCCAAGGCGCCTCGGAAGAGGATTTGGAGAGGGACTTTAACTATCTTCTGGGCACGTGGAAGGGGATCGAGGAGCAGGCGCAGCGCGTGAAAGCCCCAGCGTTGCTCTATCGTGGGGTGGATTTAGTCCGGGCCTTCTTGCGCGATCGTCTCTTAGACGATGTGCAAAGGGTTGTGGTAGACAGCGAGAAGACTTACCAAGAGATCAAGGATTTCCTGGCGTACATGCACATGGAGGAATTTTTAGATCGGGTGGAGCTGTATCGAGGGAAGCGACCGCTCTTTGAGGTGCGCGGAGTGGAGAAGCAATTGAGAGAGAGCCTGCAGCCGCGCGTCAGACTGCCTGGCGGCGGCTCGTTGGTCATTGCCGAGACGGAGGCCCTGACGGCCATTGACGTGAACACTGGGGGGGATGTAAGACATCAAGACCAAGAGCAGGCGATCCTCAACACGAACCTCGAGGCAGCGGTGGAGATCCCTCGCCAGTTGCGTCTGCGCAAGCTCAGCGGGATCATCATCGCGGACTTTATAGATATGAAGCGGCGCGACCACATAGACAAGGTGATCCGCAAGCTCCAGGAGGAGTTAAAGAAAGATCGGGTTCCCACAGATTTTGTGGACATCACCAAGCTTGGGCTGGTGGAGATGACGCGCAAGCGGGAGGGGGAGAGCCTGATGGAGATGTTGGAGGAGGAAGACGAGTCTTGAAAGTGCGGGCAAAACGCGCTAAGATATTTT
>JBEPZC010000151.1:0-3177 GCA_041641035.1 Candidatus Bipolaricaulota bacterium | reverse complement strand
CAGAAAGCCAAAGAGATCGCCAACGCCCTGCGTAAAGATTTTACCGTGTGGTACGACGACACAGCGGCGATTGGGCGCTTATATCGCCGCCAGGACGAGATCGGCACGCCCTTCTGCATCACC
This sequence comes from Candidatus Bipolaricaulota bacterium, assembly GCA_041641035.1. Lineage (GTDB taxonomy): Bacteria > Bipolaricaulota > Bipolaricaulia > RBG-16-55-9 > DRXL01 > JANXCC01. The sequence continues at coordinate 3,054 of JBEPZC010000151.1, read as the reverse complement.
GTAGACGTGCAGTCTTTGAGCGATAACGCTGTCACGATTCGAGATCGCGACACGATGCTCCAAGAGCGCGTCCCCATCGAGCGCGTCGCTGCGGTGCTCAAAGAGAAGCTGGCTAGCTGTTAAAGCTATTGCAAAGCGTGGTCGCTCGTGCTAAGATCGTTTAGATATTATGAAGATGCTGCGTCGCAGTCTGCTTATAGGTTTCGTCTTAGCTCTAGTTACAGCTGGGCTGTGGGGGCTGTTAGCCGCGCGGGGACAACCGCCCAATGCCCCTACGCTCTTCAGCCCGCTCTTTGAGGCCTATCAGCGCATCAAATCGAACTTCTACAAGCCCGAAAACGCCCCTGATGCCCATCTCCTCAAGGGAGCTATCCAAGGCATGATCGAAACCCTGGGCGATCCCTACAGTCGGTATCTCTCTGTAGACGATTACCGTCAGTTCAACGAGGGGTTCGAAAAAGAAGTCTTAGAAGAATTTGGTGGGCTGGGCATGCAGATCGAGGTGCGCGATGGCAAGCTCTTAGTTGTCGCCCCGCTGCATGATACCCCAGCGAGTCGTGCTGGCATCGAAGCTGGGGATTGGATCATCGAGATCGACGGGCAATCTACCCAAGGGATCACCCAAGAGCAGGCGGTGAAGAAGCTTCGTGGCCCCAAGGGGACTGCTGTCACGCTGAAAATCCGCCGCGAAGACGGCTCCGAAAGGACTTTGGAGATCGTCCGTGAGATCATCACGATCAAGATTGTCAGCCACAGCGTGCTCGCCAACGGCCAAGTGGGATACATTCAAGTCTACACGTTTAACACCATGACTCGCTTAGACGTCGAGAAGGCCCTCAAAGACTTACTAGCTCGGGGCGTCAAGGGATTGATTTTAGATCTGCGCAACAACCCTGGAGGGTTGCTCAACCAAGCCGTAGATCTAGCGAGTCTCTTCATCGATGAGGGGCCGGTACTGAAAGTCCAGAGCCGCAACGGCTCCGAAGTCTACAATACCAAGGGCAATCGCTACCCTAATCTGCCGTTGGCTGTGCTCATCAATCGAGGCACAGCGAGCGCTTCTGAGATTGTCGCCGGGGCGATCAGAGATCATCGGATGGGGGTGCTCTTCGGCAAGAGGACTTTTGGCAAGGGCGTTATTCAGACATCATTTCTGCTCAGCGACGGCTCGGCGCTCTTGTTAACCACAGCAGAGTATTTCACGCCCAAGGGCCATCGGGTGCACGAGACCGGCCTCACCCCCGACGTTATCGTTGAACACGAATCCGAGACGCTCCAGCGGGCTGTGCAATGGGTGCTCAGCCAAGCAGGCAAGACCTGCCCTTGTCTGCCTCCTCCAAGCAATGATCGTAGTGCGCGGGCTCGTCCATCGCCTTTCCTCATCTGGTTCACGCCCTAGAGTGCTGTTAGACGGGATCGATCTGTCTTTGGATCGAGGGGAGGTCGTTCTCCTGACCGGGCGGAACGGCTCTGGCAAGACGACGCTGGCTCGCTATATGGCCGGCCTGCTCATCCCTTCACAAGGGACAGTCACCGTTGACGGGATCCCCACAGATCAAGACCCTCGCGAGATTCGGCGCCGCGTGGGGCTGCTCTTCCAGGAGAGCCACAGGCAGATCATCGCTCAGACGCCGCTCGAAGACGTGGCATTCGGATTGGAGAACCTTGCCCTCCCCCCGGAGGCAATTCGCGCTCGAGCGTGGCAAGCGCTCGAGCGAGTCGGGCTGAAAGAGAAGGCCTTGTGCGATATCGAAACGCTCACCCTCGCGGAGCGCCAGCGCGTTGCACTTGCCGGCGTCCTCGTGATGGACCCAACGTATTATATTTTTGACGAGCCCGACCGGACAGCCGACCGCGAAGGGGTAGCGCTCTTGCTCGCGTTGGTTCGCCACCTGCGTTCAGAGGGCAAGGGCGTGCTCATCATCTCACACAAAGAGTTTTGGAAGGATCACGTAGACCGAGTCGTGCGATTAGAGCAGGGCAAAGTGTGTGCAGCATGGGAGGTCATTCCCACAGTCAGGGTGAGGCGAGAGGCAAGGGCACCCAGCAAGCCTCTCTTCCATCTGCGCGCACGAGATCTGTGCTTCGCGTATGACACGACTCTTGTCCTCAGAGATTTTTCGGCGGAGGTGACCCCAGGGGAGTTTATCGTCATCGTCGGGCCGGAAGGCTCAGGGAAAACACTCTTAGTCGAATTGCTTGCGGGGTTGATGCAGCCAACCTCCGGATGTGTCTTGTGGAACGACACCCCCATACATGCCCTCCGAGCCAGCGAACGAGTCCGCTCTGTGGGCCTAGTCTTTCAAGAGCCGCACCAACAGCTTCTTGGGGAGAGCGTCCAAGAAGAGCTTCTGCTGGGGCTGAGAGCCCAGGGGATCGGCACGGCCCAAGCCGAGCTACGAGCGCGATGGGCCTGCGAAGCTGTGGGTCTGGACTGGGATCTATTGCGAGAGCAGCCGTCCCATCATTTAAGTGTGGGTGAGCAGGCTCGCTTGGCGATCGCCGCTATGGTTGCGCTCGACCCCAGGGTGCTCATTCTGGACGAGACGCTCTCGGCACTCGACCCCGCGGGGTGCAATGAGCTGATCGCATTTCTTCAGGAACTTCACGCTCAAGGAACGACCGTGCTCTTAGTGACTGCTGACGATATTCCCAATAGCGCTACTCGTCTGTGGAGACTGGAGGGCGGGCGGCTCCTCTCCGATGGTCCACCGGAGGAACGATGAGCACGCTTACGGACCGGCTTCGCATCGTAGGTGGTGGAGTGCTTATCTTGCTAGGAGCTATCGTCTTATTTTTTTATCAAAGGGAGGAGTTCAGCTTCTTGATAGGGGCAGCAAGCATTGGTGTGGGCCTTGGCTTCCTATGGCGCTTGAGGGATAAAGAACAGATAAAATAAAAAAAGAAAGGGCTCGACCGGTCGCCCGATCGAGCCCTGCTGATTCCGTCCTACTAGTTGTGCGATGCGAATCCGTAGACCGTCCCAAAGCTCACCACGCCCTGGATACAGACCGTCTTTCCGCCCCCTTGCACCACGAGCACGAACGTGCCCAA
>JBEPZC010000150.1:0-3272 GCA_041641035.1 Candidatus Bipolaricaulota bacterium | reverse complement strand
GCGTCCGGGCCTTGGCATCAGTGACGAGTTACCCTGCCGGAGCCGATGACCCCACAGGCAATGCCGTCGAAGTGAAAGATTATTTAGGGAATTTCCAGCCTGCAGGGAGCTCCCCCGGCATCATCGTAGCCACGGGAACGCCAACGCCCAGTGGCGGCGTGACCGTAAACGTTGATCTGCGCGTCATGCTCGATGACTTCGGCGACGGCAAGATCGGATCGTATCAGTTCACCGTGAATTACACTATCGAAGAAGACATCTGAAGGAGTAAGCTATGGGCAAGAGTCTTGCACGATGGAGCGTAGTACTTGTGCTGCTGTGGGTCAGCTCGCTGATCGTCCAAGGACAGATCGGCATCTCTACTCTGAGTATAGACGTCAATCTGCCCCCCGGCGGAAGCTTCACTGGGGCATTTGAAGTTATAAACAGCAGTGAGCAGCCCCGCGAGTTCACCGTCGAATTGAAAGATTACGATCGGAATATTGAAGGCGGCTTGGTCTTGCTCACCGCTGGGACACACCCGCGCTCGCTCGCGAAGTTTCTCTCGTTCACACCAGTGCAGTTTGTGCTCGCGCCCAAACAAAAACAGCAGATCACGTTTAAGATTGAGATTCCCTCAACGGAACGCGGACCACACTGGGCCGCACTCGCTGTGACAAGCCCAGCACCGTCATCGGGCGCTCAGCCACCTCCGCCGCCGGGACAGCAGCCCTCCATCCCAGTCACCATTGGTACGGCAGAACAGTTTATTGTAAAAATTCGGCACACCGACCCGACCAACGCTATCAATCGCGGCCGGATTGTGAGCGTTCAGGCGCTCCTGCCGGAGCGCGACAAGCCTCTGCGCATCGTCGTCGAATACGAGAACACGGGGACGACGTTCCAGATCGCAAAGACCCAGTTACGCATTGTGAACGCCAAGGGGGAGATCGTAGTACAGAAAAAAGCCGAAGACATAGCGATACTGCCCGGCGGCAAGCAACGTTTGGAAATCCCAGTCACAGAGAAACTGTCTTCGGGAACGTACTTAGCATTAGTGATCATTGACTTTGGCGGCGACTTCTTAGTGGCCGGGCAGGTGCGATTTCAGATTTAAAAAAATAAAAAATTATCAAGGAGGCTTTCATGCTGAAGAGAGCGTGTGTAGGGGTGGCGCTCTTGGTCATGGGGGCTTTGTCAGTCTTTGCTCAAGGGCAACCCATCGAGCTTGTCGCGCCGCCGCCACGCTCCGCCCTGCCCGGTGATATCGTCACGCTCACGTTTTTAGCGATCAATCGCGGCACAGCTGCTGACACCTATCTCTTCTCGGTGCATATACCCCCAGGGTTTCAGGTCCTCGGTGCCCTGCCCCCTCTCACCATCGCCCCCAATGCACAAGAGCCGGTCTTCGTCACGCTGCTCATCGCCCAGGAGACGCCTGCTGGAACCTACTCAGTCGTCCTGGAAGCCGTCTCTCAGAGCGATCCATCAGTCAGAGCAAGCGCCCAGACGACGATCAATATTGAAAAAGCTGCTGGGGTGGCGATCCGCGCCCCCGATCCCCAGGAGGTTGACCCCGGCACAGAAGTCATTCTCACGTTCAGTGTCACCAACCGGGGCAATGTCATAGACGCGTTTCGGCTCGAGGCGTTCACACCCCGTGGCTTTTCTACAAAAGTTGAGCCAGGGCTCGTCGAGCTGCTCCCTGGCGAGACGCGCTCCGTCCTTGTCACCGTAAGAGTTCCTGAAGACGTCCCCTCAGGGTTTGAACCTGTCACGGTGACGGCGGTCTCGCTGCGCAGCGAAGGGGTGCGAGCCAACGGCGCGACGACGCTCATCATCTTGCCGCCAGAGGCTACCAAAGTCCCTACGGCGCTCTATCTCCAAGCCCCGGCAGAGCTCTCCCTAGGAGCCAACGTCGCTCTCAGTGGCAGTACCCTGACCCCCCTTATCTCTTTTCTGACCTACGCAACGCTGCCTGAAGAGCAACGCTTCAGTATAAAGATCACGATCTCCGATATCATCAGATCGCAGATCCCTGCGGGCTTGCCCATCAGTGTGAAAGAGTTTCTCTTCACGTCGCAGCGGAGCACCTTCTTCGTGCATCTTGGCGATCTGCCGCAATCGCCTTTGATGTACAACGCGCTCCCGCGTCGAGGTGTCGAGCTGGGGTTTACGAATTTCTTCTCATTGATGGCAACATTTGAAGATCAAGATGGGAACTTCACGCAAGAGCAGCGCGCCATGGCCCTGAACTTCAATGGGACGAGCTTGCGAGCCTCGTTGGCGCGCCTGAGCGTCGCCGGGGCTAATCCCTACGCTCTCACAGCAGCGAGCTTCAGAAGCGGCGTGCTCTCCGGTGAGGGAGCCGTCGCGGAAGTCAGCACGGGCCTGCGCCGCATGTTCTTCCTGCGTGCGGCCCCGTACTTCTCTACGCTCGTGATCGGGGGAGAATATCTGCGAGTCGAGCCTGACTTCCCCAGCTTAATCAGCGTGCCCTCGGTCTTGGCTGATACTCAAATCTGGACGCTCTTTGGCACCGCCTCCGTGAGGGCCTTGGCGTTCAGCGTGCTCGTCTCCGGAAGGCGCACCGATCTCTTCAGCCAGCCCACCGTCCAAGAGGTCACCTCGATCACATCGCAAGGGCGCTTGATTATAAGAAGCTTCCTGCCGGGATGGCCCAGCGTCTTCTTCGATATAAAATTCATCTCGCGGCGCAGCAACGATCCCCCCTTCACACCCCTCAGCACAGATGAAGATATCAAGTCGCTCACTATTGCCGACATCGTTAGCCCCATTAGTTATATCTTGACGTTCCAGAGCAATCTCTTCCGTGATAATCTCGCTCCCGCCAATAACACCGATACGTTCGAGTTCACCAGCTCGTTCATCACACGCCCCCTACTGGGAGTCGAAGGGCTCTCGCTCAACTTGAGCGCCAAGGGCACTTTCCAGGTCGATCCCAATACGAATACGACGCTCGATCATCAAGTGACGTTCATCGGGCGCGTGGCGTTCACCACCGCACGGGTCTCGATGTTCTTTATGGTGGGGTTGAACACCAATCTGCTCTACCCATTCTTCTCAAGCTATTTTGGATCGTTCAGCGCGACGCTCTTTGGACCGATCAGCACATCTTTTGCGTTCGCGTTCACCGAGCCATCATCTCTCAGTTTTAATATCGAAGTGCGCTCGAAGTTTGCCATGCCCTTCGAGTCCGTGATTATCAAAGGGCGCGTCGAGGGCTATCTCTTCGTCGATCTCAATAATAACGGTCAACGCGATCCCGGTGA
>JBEPZC010000149.1:0-3291 GCA_041641035.1 Candidatus Bipolaricaulota bacterium | reverse complement strand
GTCGGGCCAAGGTTCTCTTACGCCAAGGTCAGGGTCGCAGACCAGACCCTGATTCTTGCAGAGCAGTTAGTCGAGTCGGTCATCAAAGAGCCGCACGAGATCGTAGAGACGCTGAAGGGGTCAGAGCTTGTCGGGATGCGCTATGAACCGGCGTACAAGCTGAGCCATGATCCCACCGCCTATCGCGTCGTCGCCGCAGATTTTGTCTCGCTTGAAGAGGGCACGGGGATTGTCCATATTGCCCCGGCGTTTGGCGAAGAAGACTATGAGCTTGGACAGAGGGAGCGGCTGCCCTTTGTTAATCCCGTGGACAGGGAGGGCAAGTTTACCGAAGACTTTGCCCTTGCGGCGAGAAAATTCGTCAAGGATGCCGATGCCCTCATCATCCAAGATCTAAAACAGCGTGGGCTGCTGTATAAATCGGGCACGTACGAGCACGAGTACCCGTTCTGTTGGCGCTGCAAGACCCCCTTGCTCTATTATGCGCTGGACTCGTACTTCATTCGGACTACGGCGAAGCAGCAGGCGATCATCGAGAACAATCAGCACATTCACTGGCACCCGGAGCATTTTCGCGAGGGGCGCTTTGGCAATTTCCTGAGGACCATGAAGGATTGGGCGCTCTCGCGGGATCGCTACTGGGGGACACCGCTCCCTCTGTGGATCTGTGAGCAGTGCCGCAGGGAGCATTGCATCGGCAGCCGCCAGGAGCTCGTTGACTTGGCTTTGGACAAAGAGAAGGCTCGCACCGTTGAGTTCCATCGTCCTTGGATTGACGAAGTGCTCGTGCGCTGCACCTGCGGCGGCACGATGCGGCGCGTCCCCTATGTGATAGACTGCTGGTTCGATTCCGGGATGATGCACACAGCTCAATGGCATTATCCTTTCGAGAACCAAGAGATCTTCGCTCAACAATTCCCAGCGGACTTCATCGCTGAGGGAGTAGATCAGACGCGCGGCTGGTTCTATTCGCTCTTAGTCACCAGCACACTGCTTTACGAAGATCACCCCTACCCGCACCCGTTCAAGCACGTCGTGGTGAACTTGATGGGCTTAGATGCCGCAGGCCGCAAGATGAGCAAGAGCCTGGGCAACGTGCTCGACCCCTGGGAGATGATCTCCAGATTTGGTGCGGACGCCGTCCGGTGGTATTTCTACTCTTCTAGCGCACCATGGAAAGATAAGCGTCTGTCGCTCCAGAGCGTAGCTGACTTCCAGGGGCCGCTGGAGACGCTGCGCAACGTCTATAACTTCTTTGCGCTCTATGCAGGGATTGACGGATTCGATCCAACACAGCACAAGGCCTCCCAACGTACGCTTCTGGACCGTTGGATTCTCTCACGGCTGCAGATGACCATCCAGCGCGTCACGTCGTGTCTGGACGACTATGATATCGTTGGGGCTACCGACGCGCTCAAGCAGTTCATAGACGACCTGAGCAATTGGTATGTGCGCAACTCCCGTGCGAGGTTGTGGGGCAGCCAATGGACAGAGGATAAGATCGCTGCCTTCGCCACGCTCTACGAGGTCTTGCTCGATCTTATCAAGCTCATGGCTCCATTCGTGCCGTTCCTCACTGAGGCGATCTATCAAAACTTGAAGACGGAGCAGATGCCGGAGAGCGTCCATCTGTGCAGCTGGCCACAAGCAAACGAGCAGCTGATCGATGTGGATTTAGAGGCGCAGATGAAGCGGACACGGCAGATCGTCACTGCAGGCCTGCAAGCACGCAATAAAGCTCAGATCAAGGTACGTCAGCCGTTGGCTCGAGCCGTTGTGCTGAGCGAGGGCCAGACGCTGGAGGAAGGGTATCAGCGTCTTGTCATGCAGGAGCTGAACGTCAAGCAACTCCAATGGCTCAGCGAGGAGCAACTCTTTGAGTTCTATACGCCCCAGCTGGAGTACGAAAAAGCTGCTGTGGGGAAGGACTTTCGCAGCTTGGCCCCCGCCGTGATGCGCGCTCTGGAGCACCTCAACAAGGGTGAGCATGAGCAGCGTGTGCACCTGGCCCAACAGTTGAAGACCCAGAAGAAGCTCCGCTTGAATGTGGAAGGTCAAGAAGTTGACTTGCTCGCCCAGACCCATGTGCGAGTGGTGCTTCTTCCCAAGGAGGGCTACGTCGAGGGCACCGAAGGCGATGTGAAGGTGCTCTGTGACACGCGCATTGACGAGGCGTTGCGCCAGGAGGGCTTAGTGCGTGAGTTTGTGAGGTTAGTGCAAGAATGCCGGAAAGAAGCAGGATTTGAGGTCTCAGATCGCATCGAGCTGTACTACGAAGCCGACACAGAAGTCCAGACAGCTCTTGAGAAGTTTGCCCGGCACATTCAGGAGGAGACGCTCGCGGTCGTCCTGCAACGAGATAGCTCTTGTGAGAAGGCCGAGTTCAGCAAGGAGCTCGATGTCAATGGGTACAAAGCCAAGGTCGGCTTGGTGCGCAAGCGATGATCTATCATATTGAGCGTTGTGCTCGGCTCAGCTCGACCAACGACTATCTCAAGCAGCTTGCAGAATCAGGTGCCCCTGAAGGAACTGTCGTCATCGCCACGGAGCAGACAGCGGGCAAAGGGCGCTTGGGGCGAAGCTGGGCATCGCCTCCAGGCGGTGCGTGGTTTTCACTCTTGCTGCGACCGCCGGTCTCTGTCGAGCAAGCAGGCTGTCTAGCAATCTTAATAGCTCTCTCGCTCGCGCGCGCCCTCCGGGAGCACTGGGGTGTCCCTGTGGGCGTCAAGTGGCCCAATGATCTCTATATAAGCGATCGTAAGCTCGGCGGGATTTTGATCGAACTGAGCAGCCAAGCTCATAAGATCGAATGGCTCATCGCCGGCATCGGGATCAATGTCAACAATGAGCTTCCTCAAGAGACGCGTGTTCCAGCTACTTCGCTTTCCCGCGAGCTGGGCAAAGCTATCGCTCTAGAGGAGCTTTTCGCCGTGGCTTTAGAGGCTCTCGCGCGCGATTATGAGCGATTTCTCGCAGAGGGGTTTGAGTTTGTGCAGAGGGAATGGCCAAGGTTCTCTGTGCTCCCTAGACGCGTTGGAGTCTTGACGAACGCAGGGAGACAAGAAGCTGAGGTGCTTGGGCTTGCAGAATCTGGTAGACTGATCGTGCGCACCGCTGAACGGGTGTGTGAACTGGCCAGCGAGGAAGTGACAGTATGCCTGCAGTAGCAGTCCTAGGAGCTCAATGGGGCGACGAAGGCAAAGGGAAGGTGGTGCATCTGCTCGCACGCGATGCTGATTACTGCGTGCGCTTCAACGGGGGCACCAATGCTGGGCATCGTGTCGTCACCAG
>JBEPZC010000148.1:0-3360 GCA_041641035.1 Candidatus Bipolaricaulota bacterium | reverse complement strand
ACGACGTCATCTATTTCAAAGATGAGAACGAGTCTTCAGGATTTGTGCTCGAAGTCGCGATGCAGTTCACCGACGAGTACGACGAGAACATCTACAGCTTCGCCAATGTCATTAACACCAAAGAGGGCGGCACACACTTGATGGGGTTTAAGACCGCGCTCACGCGCGTTTTTAACGAATATGGCCGCGAGAAGAAGATCATCACCCAAGATGCCGAAAATCTCGATGGCAAAGACATCCGTGAGGGCCTTACAGCGATCGTCTCGGTGAAGCTGCGCAACCCCCAATTTGAGGGCCAGACGAAGACCAAGCTGGGCAACCCCGAGGTACAGGAGAGGGTTTCTAATATAGTGCGCGAGCAGCTCGAACTCTATTTCAACAATAATCCGGGGACAGCGCGCATCTTGTTAGAGAAGGCCTTGCGTGCACAAGAAGCGCGCCTTGCTGCCAAGAAAGCCAAACAGTTAGTCCGGCGCAAGGGGCTGCTCTCCAGCACAGCGCTGCCGGGCAAGCTTGCCGATTGCGCCGAAAAAGACCCGGCCAAGTGCGAACTCTATATAGTAGAAGGGGATTCGGCCGGCGGCAGCGCCAAGCAGGGACGCAATCGAGAGTTCCAAGCTATATTGCCCCTGCGCGGCAAAGTGCTCAACGTCGAAAAAGCCGCCCTGAATAAGCTTCTAGATAACAAAGAGCTCAACGCCCTGATCACTGCCCTGGGAACGGGAATTCGCGAAGAGTTCGACATCGAGCGCCTGCGCTATCATAAGATCATCCTGATGTGCGACGCGGATATCGACGGGGCGCACATCCGAACGCTCCTGCTCACGTTCTTATTCCGAAACTTGCGCCAGCTCATCGAACAGGGGTTCGTCTACATCGCCAAGCCGCCGCTCTATCAGGTCAAGAAGGGCCGACAAGTCTTCTATCTCTACTCTGAGGAAGAGCTGAACGCCCTGCGCAACCAAGACGGGAAAGACGGGCACCTCGAGATCAAACGCTACAAGGGCCTAGGCGAGATGAACCCCGCCGAGCTGTGGGAGACGACCATGAACCCCGAAAAGCGCATCTTGAAGCAAGTGGATATCAACGACGCGCTCCAAGCTGAAGAGCTCTTCAAAGTGCTGATGGGCAGCGAGGTCGGCCCGCGCAGGGACTTCATCTTGGAAAACAGCGACATGATCACGAACTTGGACATCTAGAGAGCTCGCGGGCTTGTACAAGCTTTACGCTCTACGAGCCGCCGTTGCGTCCCCCAAAACGGCGCTCGCGCTGCTGATATTCTAGAATCGCTCGGATCAGTTCTCGTTTGTCAAAATCTGGCCAGTAGACCGGCGTGGAGACGAATTCTGCGTATGCCAGCTGCCACAGCAGAAAGTTGCTCAAGCGCATCTCGCCGCCGGTGCGGATGATCAGATCGGGATCAGGCGTCCCGTTCGTATAGAGAAAGTTGTGGAAATTCTCCTCTGTAATAGAGCGGGGATCGAGCCGTCCGGCGGCGGCTTCGGTGGCGAGCTTGCGCGCAGCATCAATGATCTCGGCGCGCCCTCCATAGTTGATGGCCACCGTGAACGTCAACTTGCGATTCTGTTTGGTCTCTTCAATAACGCGCTCGATCTTGCGCAGCAGGGTCTGAGGGATCTTCTCATCCAGCCGCCCGATGACCCGCACGCGAATCCCGTTGCGCTTGAGCTCCTCCAGCTCATCTTCTATCGCTTGCTCAAGCAGCTTCATCAAAAAGCTCACTTCGCTCTGAGGACGCCTCCAGTTCTCCGTGGAGAACGCATAGACCGTGAGATATTTTATGCCCAATTGGAGGCACGCCCGTAAGGTTCGCTTGACGGCCTCGCGCCCCGCCTGATGGCCCTGATGGACGCTCAGCCCGCGCTGTTTGGCCCAGCGCCCGTTGCCGTCCATGATGATCGCGATGTGCGTAGGCATCCGCGCGCGATCAAGCTGTGCAAGCAGTATCTGTTCTTCAGCGTTCCGTGTGAGCGTTGGCATAGGATTCTACAGCCCCCTTGTAATCCCTCCGATCTTCTATATATTGGGCGACGTTGCGCAGCAGGCGAGCTGCCGTCGGCCCGAAGATGGCTTCGATCTTCTGGAGACTTGCGAAGACTTTGGCAAAGTTGTGGGCGATCAGCTCTTGGGCATAGCGTGCGGCACCAGTAGTGAGGATGAGCGTGCGGATCTTCTCCAGGTCACGCTGCGCGGCTTCAGGGTTCTGCAGCGCCCTCTCTAACGCAGCGCGCTCCCTTGATGGGGCTTGCTGCCATGCCTTCAGCAGGAGAGGGGTGCGCTTGGCTTCCAACAGATCCGCCCCCTCGTCTTTGCCAGTATCATCGCGAGAGCCGAACATCCCTAACAGATCGTCTTGAATCTGAAAGGCGACCCCCAACGGGACGGCGTACTCCCCAAGCACAGCCAACTGATGAGAGTCCGCTCCCCCCAAGACAGCCCCCATGTGCAGCGGCCCTTCGGTAGTATAGCCCGCAGTCTTCAGCTCGTAGACCTTCAAGATCTCCTCTTCGGTAAGCTCCTCCAGCGGCCTCATGGCCAGGTCAACGTCGAGCAGCTCCCCAAACGCCACGCGGGAGATCACCTCACTGAAGGTGCGCACGGCCTTCGCAATGCGCTCGGTGGGAAAGTCCGAGCGAACCAAGATCTCATACGCCAGAGCTGACGCGATATCGCCCATCAGCAACGCCATAGACATCCCAAAATGCCCTGGCTCTCCCCTATAGCGGGCGCGATAGCGCCTCTGCTGAAAATAGCTCTCCCACAGAAGATGCATAGTCGGGCCGGCACGACGCTCGATGCTGCGATCAATGACATCGTCGTGGATGATCAGCCCGGTCTGCAACAGCTCCACAGCGACAGAAGCGTTGAGGATCGCTTGTGCATCGGTTCCCCCCATGCACAGATACCCACAACAAAAAAGCAAGGGCCGAATGCGCTTCCCCCCACGGGTGGCAAACTGAAGCAAGCTGAAATGGTCCGCTCCCGCAAGGGCGTGTTGCGCTAGAGGCGGCAGATCCACCGATTCTTGTGCCTTGCGCACCAGAGCACTGTGGAGTGCCCCATTGAACTCCTGCTGAAAGCGCTCAACGATCTCTCGAATCGGGCGATCACTCGCTAATAGCTCTAAAATATTCATGCGTGTTCTCTCTCTATTTTATCTTTTTACAATCAAGGGGGCAGCCTCGCAACGCCCTCTGTCCGTCGAGGCGGTCGCGGATGCGCGTCCTGCCCTCAGGGAAGCGCGCGCACGTGCGGCCAGCGCCACCAGACAAAGAGCCCAAACCCCAAACAGATCAGAGCTCCAAGCGTCAGCGCCGTTGGCGCACCGAACCGCTCAGC
>JBEPZC010000147.1:0-3367 GCA_041641035.1 Candidatus Bipolaricaulota bacterium | reverse complement strand
GTCCGGGGAATTAGTTATCTATTCTGGACGCAGCGAACCCTTGATCGTCCCTGTCATCCGGCTCTTTCAGCAACAGACGGGCGTGAAAGTGACGCTCCAAAGCGGGTCGGCGACAGCCCTGGCCAATCTCGTGCTGCAAGAACAACCCACTCCCAGAGCTGACCTGTTCGTCGCTAACGACGTGGGGACGCTTGAATTTCTCAAGCTGAAAGGCGCGCTGCAGCCGTATATCTCTGAAAAGACCCGCGCGATCCCGGAGCAATTTCGTGCCCGCGACGGCAGCTGGCTTGGGGTTTCGGGTCGAAGCCGCGTCATCATGTACAACACCAAACTCTTAAAGCCCCAAGAGCTGCCCCAGTCCGTCTTTGAGCTCACTGCCCCCCGATGGAAGAACAAGATCGCGATGGCGACTACCCGCAACGAGTCCGTGGTCGCCTGGGTGACGGCGCTGCGCTTGACCAAGGGCGACGAGTTTACCAAAGACTATCTCCTCAAACTGAAAGCCAACGGGATCGTGACGCTCAACGGCCACACGGACGTGCGCAAGGCTGTAGGGCGGGGCGAGTTCCCTCTGGGGCTCGTCAATCATTATTACTATCACCTAGAGCTCCGCGACGGGTCTGCTGTCGGCGTGATCTATCCCGACCAAGGGCCTAGCGATATCGGGGTCTTAGTGAACGTTGCTGGTGCAGCTATTGTGAAGAACGCCAAGCATCTTACAGAAGCCCAGCTCTTTTTGGACTTCCTCGCTTCCCCTGAAGCGCAGAAGCTCTTCGCTGAGCTGAACTTTGAGTACCCTTTGTTGCCGGGGGTGCCGGTCGCGCCGGGTGTGCGCTCTTTAGAAACTATCAAACCGATGCCGGTGCGGTTGGACGAGCTGGGCAAAGAGCTCGAAAAGACGCTCAAACTGTTAGATGAAGTCGGGTTGGGGTAAAATAAGCTCTCGATGGCTTCGCAAAGGCTTGTAGGACGTGTGCGTGCCCACTGGGGAGAGCTGAGTTCGCCCCAGAGGGCTCTTTTAGCTCTCACGGCGTTCTTCATCGCCGGAGCGATGGCGCTCCCTTTGATAGTAACGCTCTGGCGCGGCGTCAGCGCTGATCTTGCTCTATGGGCTACGCTCTGGCAAGCTCGACTCCTCCCCTTGCTGGGGAACACGCTCGCGCTTGCAGGTGCCGTGACCATCAGCTCGCTCTTGCTAGGGACATTCTTGGCGTGGCTGGTGGAGCGAACTGATCTACCCGGCAGAAAGATCTTTGGGCCGCTGCTTGTGGCGACCCTCGTCATCCCGTGCTATTTGATCGCGATCTGGCACATCTCGTTTTGGGGGCCTGGCGGGCTCTTGGATAGCGGGCTCGAATCCCTGTTTGGAGTCTCTGGAGCCGTCCCGACGATCTATGGGTTTACCGGCGCATGGGTCATCTTGGTGATCGGGACATATCCGTATGTGTATACTCTTGCGCGGGCGGCGCTGCGCTCTCTTGATCCCCAGCTCGAAGAGGCCGCGCGCTCGCTTGGGGCCTCGAGGCTGAAGACCTTTCTGAAAGTCACGCTGCCGTTGCTCACCCCGGCGCTCGCTGCCGGAGGCTTGCTCACGGCCGTCTACGTGCTCTCCGACTACGGCGTGGTCGCCGCCTTGCGCTATGAAACGTTCACGACAGCGATCTATAAGCAGTTAGCTGGACGCTACGACCAAGCCCCAGCAGCAGCGATGAGCACGGTGCTCATCGCGCTCACCGTGATGTTATTAACAATTCAGCAACGCCTGTGGGGGCACGGCAAGCACTATTACAAAGCGACGCAGCGCGTGGTGCCGTCGGTGCACTTGAGTTTTTGGAAGCGCTGGGCAGCGTTGGGCTTTGTGGGACTTGTGCTCTTTTTAGGATTGATACTCCCCGTCGGAGTCTCGCTCTATTGGTGGCTGGAGGGAATTGCCCATCCCACGCCGACAGCAGCCCTGTGGGGCACTTCGCTTGGAGATCTTCTAAGATACGCGGGAAACAGCCTGTTCAGTGCGGCTACGGCCGCGACGATAGCTCTGGTGCTTGCCTGGCCCATCGCCTATCGCGCTGTGCGCTATGGCCGGCATGGCTTGACGAGGCTTGCCCAAGCGGGGCAAGCTCTGCCAGGAGTGCTGATCGCGTTGGCGTTGGCACTCTTGCTCCATCGCTTTATGCCGGCCTTATACTTCACAGTTTGGGCGCTGATCTTCGCTTATGTGATGCGCTTCTTCTCCCATGCCCTCCAAGCAGTGGAGTCGGGGCTGGGGCAGGTGCCGGTGCGCTTGGAAGAGGCCGCACGATCGCTCGGATGCTCGACGCTGAGCGTCTGGTGGCGCGTGACGCTCCCGTTGGTAGCGCCGAGTCTTGCTGCGGGCTGGACGCTCATCTTTCTCAATGCGTTGCGCGAGCTGCCCGCAACGCTGCTCTTGCGGCCTCCGGGGTTTGACACGCTGCCCGTGCGCCTCTGGATTGCTGCAGGGGAAGGCGTTTACACCCAAGCCGCCGCTCCCGCGCTCATGCTCGTTATCTTATCCCTTCCCATGCTCTCTTTGCTGAGAGTGGGCGACCGACCTCACCCCCGCCATGGCGACTGAGTTCATAGAGATTCGCGATGTGTCTCTGCGCTTGGGGCAATTTCAGCTAGGGCCGCTCTCTTTCTCTGTGAAAAGGGGCGAGCTTGTCGCAGTCCTCGGACCATCGGGATCCGGCAAGACGACGCTCTTGAGAGTCATCGCAGGATTTGAGCGCCCCGATTCAGGGTCTCTTGTCATTGACGGTCGCGTCGTCGCTGGGGCGACGCAGTGGGTCGAGCCGGAAGATCGCGGCGTGAGCATGGTCTTTCAGGACTACGCGCTCTTTCCCCATCTGACGGTGCTCGAAAACATTGCGTTTGGGATGAAGGGGCGATGGAGAGAGAAACGCGCACGGGTGCATGAGCTCTTGAAGCGAGTCGGCCTGGACGGGTTCGCAGAGCGCTATCCCCATGAGCTTTCCGGGGGCGAGCAGCAGCGCGTGGCGCTGGCGCGGGCGCTCGCCCCCAACCCCAATGTGCTCTTATTAGATGAGCCCTTCTCGAACCTCGATGCCGATCTGCGCCCCAAGATGCGTGCGGAGCTGTCGCTCTTGCTCCACAGACTCAATTGCACGACGATCTTCGTCACCCACGATCAAGAAGAGGCGTTTGAGTTAGCCGACCGCATTGCGGTGCTCAATGCAGGGCGCTTGGAACAGATCGACACGCCCGAAGGGCTCTATCGCGCTCCGAGGACGCGCTTCGTCGCCGAGTTTATTGGGCAAGCGGATCTTGTGCAGGGGCGCGTGCACGGCAGCTGCATCGAGACCGCGCTTGGATGCCTCAAGCTGCAGCA
>JBEPZC010000146.1:0-3389 GCA_041641035.1 Candidatus Bipolaricaulota bacterium | reverse complement strand
CTTGCCGCTTCCCGCCCCCGCCACCACCAGGGCCGGTCCCTCAAAGTGCAAGACCGCCTGGCGCTGGGCCTCGTTCAGGGAGCGAAGGAGCTCGTCTCCCGGATGGCTGCTTTGGGGCCCCTGCATCCCCGAGGAACCACGCTGACCCTCTAGCTCCACGGGGGAGAGTGTACCACGGGGTAGACTTTAAGGCATGGAGCTCTACTCCACCCAAGACGGCTTCCTAGGAGAGATCGCCAAGGGGTTCACCTTCGCCCACCAGGCCCGGGTGGCAGCGGGGTTTGGAGCCAGGCTCGAGGCGGAAGGGATCCGCCGGGTGGTGGTGGCCCACGACACCCGCTTCCTGGCCAAGGAAATGGCGGAGGAAGCGGCGGGGATCCTGGGGGGAATGGGCCTGGAAACCTTCCTCCTGAAAGGCCCTTCCCCTTTGCCCCTTTTCGGCTTTGCCCTAAAGGAACTGGAAGCAGCCGGGTTTTACCTCACCGCCAGCCGCAAGCCCGCCCGCTTCCAGGGGGTGAAGCTCCGCCTGGGCCCCGGGAAACCCCTTTCCCCGGAAGGGATGGCCCTTCCCCAGGAGGCCCCGCAGAAGCGGGGAAGCTTCCAGGTCCTGGACCGGAAGAAGGCCTACCTGGAGCACCTGGCCCAAAACGCCGGCCAGGGAGCCCAGGGAAAAAAGGGGGTGGTTTACCTGGACACCCTGGGAGGAGCAGGGGGAGGGGTGCTGCCCGGGGTCTTCAAGCTCCTGGGCCTCGAGGCGGAACTTAGGGAACTCCACCCCCTACCCCACCCCCTCTTCTACGGGGTGGACCCCGACCCCAAGCCGGAAAACCTCCCCACCCTTCTCGCCCTCATGAAGGCGGTGGAACCCCCGGCGGTGGGCTTTGCCCTGGATGGGGATGCGGACCGCCTTACCGTGGTCCTGCCCGGCGGGGAGCTGGTTTCCCAGGAGGAAGCCCTGGAAAAACTTAGACAAGCCCTGGGAGGAAGGGAGGTCCGGGCGGATGGCGAGGGAGGCTACCTCTTCTCCTGGCACCTCCCGGAAAAGGATCCTTTCCTGGCCGCCCTTCTCCTCCTGCAGGTCCTCCTATGAAGGAGCTTCTTCCCGGTCTTTACCTCCTTCCCGTGCCCATCCCCTACCCCTTGAAGACGGTAAACCTCTACCTTTTTAGGGGCAACGGGGAGGTGGCCCTCCTGGACACCGCCCTGGGCACCAAGACGGCCCGGGGCACCCTGGAGCTCAGCCTGGCGGAGCTCGGCCTTTGCTTTACCGACATCAAGACCATCCTCCTCACCCACCACCACCCGGACCACTACGGCCTGGCGGGCTTTTTTGAAGGGCTTGGGGCCCGGGTATGGCTGCACGAGGAGGAGGTAGGGCGGGGCCACCTCTTCTGGCTTCAACCCGAAGCCTTTGAGGAGGCCAGCTGGCGGCTTTTCCTGGACCACGGCACCCCGGAGGAAGCCCTTATGGGCATCCGGGAAACCATGGCCAAAACCCGGGAGCGGGTCCATCCTCCCCAAAACCCCACGCCCCTGAAGGACGGGGAGGTGCTGGAGGTGGCCGGCAAGAAGCTCCGGGTCATCTGGACCCCCGGCCATGCGGACGGGCACGTGGCCTTCTATCTGGAGGAGGAAGGAATCCTCCTGGTAGGGGACGCCCTCTTGGAACGGGTATCCCCCAACGTGGGCCTTTGGGCCTACACCCGGGAGAACCCCCTAAAGGACTTTCTGGCGTCCTTAGAGCGCCTTATGGAGCTTCCAGCCAAGGTGGCGTATGCGGGGCATTTCGGCCCCATCCTCGAGGTGAAGAAGCGGGCCCAAGAGCTCATCGCCCACCACCAGGAGCGCCTGGAGGCCCTGCTCGGCTTTCTTCAAGCCCCCATGACCGCCTGGGAGCTTTCCCTAAGGCTTTTCCCCCAGGAGCTGGACGCTCCCGGCAGGCGCTTCGCCTTTGCGGAAACCCTGGCCCACCTGGAGTACCTGCGCCTCGAGGGGCACGTAAAGCGGGAAGGCCCCCCCTACCGGTACTTCCGGGCTTAGAGCCCTTGCCCTAAGTCGCAGGTGGAGGTAAACTTTGACCCAGTTCAAGGAGGTGCCATGCATCCCTGGTACACTCACTACGATCCCGGGGTCCCCAAGGAGGCCCCCAGGCCCTGGCTGCTCACCGACCTTCTAAGGGAAAACGCCCGCCGCTATCCCCACAAGGAGGCCCTGGAATTCCTGGGGCGAAGTCTTAGCTACCGAAACCTGTGGCAGCAGGTGGAGGCCTTCGCCAAAGGCCTTCAGGAGGCCGGCCTGAAACCCGGGGACCGGGTGGCCATCATGCTCCCCAACTCCCCCCAGTTCGTCATCGCCTTCTACGGCACCCTTCTGGCGGGGGGCGTGGCGGTGAACACCAACCCCATGTACACCCCCCGGGAACTCGGGCACCAGCTCAGGGACTCGGGGGCCAGGGTCCTGGTCATCCTGGACCTTCTTCTTCCCCGCTACCAGGAGGTGAAGGCAGAGGCCCCGGTGGAGGTCCTGGTGCGCACAGGCATTCAGGACTACCTGCCCTTCCCCAAGAATCTCCTCTACCCCTTGATGCTCAAGCGGAAAGGCCAAGCCCCGAGGAGCCTCGAGGGCACCCCCTGGCGTGCCTTCCTCAAGCCGGGTAATCCCCAGCCCGTCCCTTTAGACCTGGACGACCTCGCCCTTTTGCAGTACACGGGAGGGACCACGGGTGTGGCCAAGGGGGCCATGCTCACCCACCGGAATCTCTCCAGCAACGCCCTCCAGGTCCGCTCCTGGATCCCCGATTTCCAGGAGGGAGAGGAGGTGGTGCTGGGGGCCATCCCCTTCTTCCACGTCTACGGCATGACCGTGGCCATGAACCTGGCCCTCTTGGGAGCGGCCAAGCTGGTTCTTCTGCCCCGGCCGGAGATCAAGCCCATCGTGGAGGCCATAGAGAAGCACCGGGTGACCCTTTTCCCCGGGGTGCCCACCCTCTACGTGGCCTTCAACAACTTCCCGGGAATCGAGAAACGGAACCTAAGGAGCATACGGGCCTGCATCTCGGGCTCCGCTCCCTTGCCCCTGGAGGTGGCCGATCGCTTTGAACGGCTCACGGGGGCCAAGCTGGTGGAGGGCTACGGCCTCACCGAGGCAAGCCCCGTGACCCACTGCAACCCCCTCCATGGCGTCCGCAAGCTGGGGAGCGTGGGTCTACCCTTCCCCGGGGTAGAGGCCAAGGTGGTGGACGAGGAGGGTCAGGAAGTCCCCACGGGAGAGGTGGGCGAACTCGTCGTCAAAGGCCCCAACATCATGAAGGGCTACTGGAACCGCCCCGAGGAAACCCAAAAGGCCCTCCAGGACGGCTGGCTCTTCACCGGGGATATGGCCCGAATGGA
>JBEPZC010000145.1:0-3418 GCA_041641035.1 Candidatus Bipolaricaulota bacterium | reverse complement strand
GGGTGCTCAGCCTTCCATTGCCGTAGCTGTTCAGCGTTGATCGTCGCGGCGAGCGAGCAGCCCGCCTCCAGATCGGGCAAGAGCACCCGCTTCTCCGGACAGATAATCGAAGCCGTCTCGGCCATAAAATGCACGCCGCAAAAGACGATAATATCAGCATCAGTCTTAGCTGCAGCTTGCGACAGCCCCAAAGAGTCGCCAATGAAGTCAGCGATGTCTTGCACTTCTGGAACTTGATAATTATGAGCCAAAATCACAGCGTTCTTCTCGGCTTTCAACCTCTTGATCTCTTGTGCGATCTCTAGCTGCTCAACGACGGTCATGGCGCAAGCACCTCCAGATGCATATCAATAGCTTTGGCAGAGTGCGTGAGGGCACCGATAGAGATAAAGTCTACCCCCGTTGCGGCGATCTCGCGCACGTTCTCTAATGTGACCCCACCGGAGGCTTCCAACGGCACACGCCCTTGGGTGATCTTGACCGCCTGACGCATCTCGTCCAGAGACATGTTGTCCAGCATAATTATATCAGCGCCGGCCTCTAAAGCGTCACGCAACTCTGCGAGATTTTTCACCTCGATTTCGATCTTCAGCGTCGCAGGGGCGTAGCGACGGGCACGCTCGACAGCGGGAAAGATCCCGCCAGCAGCGCGAACGTGATTGCTCTTGATAAGCACGCCGTCATATAACCCCATTCTATGATTGTGTCCGCCGCCGACACGGACTGCATATTTGTCCAAGATCCTCAGCCCCGGCGCGGTCTTGCGCGTGTCCAAAATCTTTACTGAAAGACCTTGGACGGCCTCGACGTAGCGCGCGGTGAGCGTCGCGATCCCGCTGAGCCTCTGCAACAGATTGAGCGCGGTGCGCTCGCCCATCATGATGGCTCGCAGTCGCCCTTTGATCTCAGCGATGGTTTGACCAGCAGAGAGCCGGTCTCCGTCGCAGACACGCGGCGCAAACTCCATCTGAGCATCGAGGGCTTCAAAGACCATCTGGGCCATGGGCACGCCTGCGACCACACACGGTTCTTTGGTGCGCATGACGGCTCGTCCCATTTGATCCGGGGCGCAGATCGCTTCGCTCGTCACGTCGCCAGGGCCGATGTCCTCTTGTAATGCCCTCTCGATGATCGTTCGGACGGCAAAAAAATCGAACCCGCTCATGATGACTCCGTCTGCAACTGTTTCTCTAGGCGCATCGGCTGATCTTTCTGGACGATGATATGCGCTTGCCAGGCGGGGTCTTCAGTGGGGAAGTCTGAGCGCATGTGAACCCCGCGCGTCTCGGTACGAAAGAGCGCGCTCTGAGCGATCAGCCGAGCGACCAGCGCTTGGTCTTTAGCAAGCCCGGAGCTTTCAGATTCCATACGGCTCAGCTCGCGAATAGCGTATTCTAAGCCCGCGCGATCTCGCACGAGACCGACGTACTCGGTCATGAGCTGTTTGATCTGAGAGAGCTCGTGGGTGTGCGGGTTGTTAGATTCGCAGGGGCTTGCACTGCTGAGCTTTGGAGCTTGTGGGCTGGGGAACTCATGGCGAACTGCTGCTTCCACGGCGCGCCACGCAAAGACCAAACACTCTAAGAGCGAATTGCTCGCTAAGCGATTGGCCCCGTGCACCCCTGTGCACGAGACCTCTCCGATGGCAAAGAGATTCTTCACGGTCGTCTCGGCCCAAAGGTTCGTGCGTACCCCTCCGATAGTGTAGTGCGCTGCAGGGGCAACGGGGATGAGATCGCGTGTTAAATCGAGCCCATAGTGAAGGCACGTCTCGTAGATGTTCGCAAAGCGCGAGCGCACGAGGTCAGGGTTGAGATGCCGCAAGCTCAGGAAGACGTGATCGGTCTTAGCTTTGCGCATCTCTTCAAAGATGGCGCGGGCAACGATGTCTCTGGGGGCTAGCTCGGCGCGCTCGTCGTAGTTGAGCATAAAACGTTCTCCCCGCTCATTGAGCAGATAGGCGCCCTCCCCCCGCACGGCCTCACTGATGAGAAAGCTTCGGGCGCTGGGGACAGCAAGAGCTGTCGGGTGAAACTGAATGAACTCCAAGTCAGCCAACTGGGCACCGGCACGATAGGCTAATGCTATGCCGTCACCGGTTGTGCCGGGGGGATTGGTCGTGCGCGCATAGAGCGCTGCCGCCCCTCCAGTCGCTAAGATCGTCGTGCGAGCGAGCACGGTTCTATCGGGTGCGATCTTCGCCCCAAGGCATACCCCATCGGCCGTCACCAGCTCGATCACCGGCGTATGCTCTACAAGCTTGATATGGGAATTTTGCATCACGAGTTCAGACAAGCGGGCGACGACGCGCTGCCCTGTGGAGCTTCCCCCGGCATGGACGATGCGGCGGCGGCTGTGGCCACCCTCACGCCCAAGCTCATAGCCCCACGGCGTCCGGTCAAACGCCACCCCTAAACGATCTAACTCTTTGATACAGCGTGGCCCCTCGCGCACTAGCACGTCTACTGCTCGCTCGTCGCATAAGCCCCGTCCAGCTTTGAGCGTGTCTTCTCGATGGAGTTGTGGGGAATCGCTCTCATCTACAGCCGCGGCGATGCCCCCTTGGGCCCACGCGGAGTTCGTCTCGGAGATGCTCGTTTTCGTCAGCAAGCACACCGAGCCGTACTCAGCCGCTCGCAGGGCGGCGTAGAGCCCTGCCAACCCTGCCCCGATGACCAAAAAGTCGCTCTCGATCGCTTCCATAGGCGCTCTACTATTATACAGATATCTGCTGTATTGACGCAAGACACGATCCTATAAGCCCAATGGAGCGATCTTACGCGACTATGAAGTGGATGACATCGCCGTCTTGGACTTCGTACTTTTCGCCGTGACGGTAGAGATGCCCCAGCTCTCGCAGCTTATGCAGGGAGCCCTCTTTGATTAGTTCATCCCAGCGGGCGACCTCGCATTGCACGAAGCGCTTGGCAAAATCCGTATGGATCTTTGCGCCCGCTTGCGGAGCATGCGTCCCCTTGGGCACCGTCCAGGCGCGCACCTCCGGGCCGTCAGTCGTATAAAAAGTCACCAAGTGCAAGATCTCATATCCAGCGCGCACTAACGCATCCAGACCAGATTCTTCAATCCCCAATTCTTTGCGAAAAGCAGAGCGCTCTTCGTCGGTGTCTGCAGCTTCGAAGACTTCAGATTCCAACCGTCCGCGAATGACGATGGCTTTCGTGCCGCGCTCGGCCGCCAGACGCTCGACTTCTTTGGAGTATTCGTTCTCGCCCTGGTCGCCCACGTTGGCCACAAAGAGCACGGGCTTGAGAGTCAACGGCGCTAAGTCTTTGAGAAACGGGCGCTCGTTCTCGTGTATAGGGATATCGCAGATGCGTTGCCCTTGCGCCACCCCCTGACGGAGCCGCTCGAAAAACTCATATTCGGCCTTGGCGGCTTTGTCTCCGACCCTCACCCG
>JBEPZC010000144.1:0-3452 GCA_041641035.1 Candidatus Bipolaricaulota bacterium | reverse complement strand
GCGTTCAAACGCTATGGGCTTGGGCACGTCGGCGTGCTCAACACGGATTTAGCCGGCGATGGAGCGCCAGACTGGCTCACCTGGGATGGGCTGGGCCAGCTCATCTCTGACAGCCTCGCCCAGATCTATCGGCAGACTCCTCGTGAGGTTGAGCTCTCTCTCAACGTCGAGATGGGCGACGAGGCTGTCGAGTTAGTTGCTGATATGCGCCGGGGAGAGAGCTGGGTTTCAGGGCTAGCTCTCCGCGCAACGATAGCTGGCCCGACCAACCGAGAGGTCTTCTTCTCACAGGAGGCCCCTGGGCGGTATCGCGCACGGCTTGAGAGGCTTCCAGAGGGGCTGTATATGCTGCGTCTGGAGGCCCAGGACGACGGGGAGACCGTCACGGATATCACCCAGCTTCTCCCGATTCCGTATGCCCAAGAATATCGTCGGATCGGCCTCAATAGCGAGAGGGTCAGCGAGATCACCCGTATGACGGGTGGACAATTTTTGGAGCGGCCGGTCTTGCCGCGGCCGTCAGGGAAGATCAGACACGATGCGTATCAAGCGCTATGGCCGTGGGCGCTCTGGCTCGCGTTGGGGCTGTTTATTACAGATTTGGCCCTGCGCAAGCTGTGGTGGCTTGTCGAGCGATTTGTCTGAGGGCTCGCTTTTTCTGTATTATACGTCTATATTTGGGAGGTGGTTAGATGTTCGAGCGTATCTTTGGCGGGCTCAGCACCTGGGCAACGATCCCCTTGCGGTTAGGTGTGGGGATCATCTTTGCTGCGCACGGCTGGCAGAAGTTTTCCAATGGGCTTGAGGGAGTCGCCCAGTTCTTTGGGCGAGTGGGGATCCCGCTGCCGGAGGTCTCGGCGTTCATAGTTGCTTTTGTGGAGCTGGTGGGCGGGATTGGGCTGATCGTGGGCTTCTTCACGCGGTACTGGGCTCTGTTGCTCTCTATTGTTATGATCGTCGCGATCTTCACGGTGAAGCTGCCCAACGGGCTGTTGGGGATGCAGGGACGTCCAGGGTACGAGCTCGATGTAGCCCTCTTAGTGGGGTGCTTGGCGCTCTTGCTGACCGGCCCAGGGCCGCTCTCGTTGGAAAGAGCGATCTTGAATCGCGAGTTGTAGTCACCTAATTTTCACTTTTCCTCCATGTACTTAGAACGAAGCAGGCTGTACTATAGGGGTAATCTTCTAGGCATATACAGAACCTCCTTGCAGGGACAAGGGGAAGAGGGGAGACGACCACAAGAGCACCGAGCCCTGAATCTCAGGGCTCGCATTCTTTTTCAAGGGCTATGACTACCCAGAGCGTGCTCGTGACACATCTGCAGCAGCAGTTTGAGGCGGCCTATCGTAAAAGCCGGTGGCATTCTCTCAAGGCGGCGCTCAAGGGCGTGAAAGCGGACGAGGCGACGTGGCAGCCCCCGCACTATAAAGGGTTCCCCTGGGCGCACGGCTCTATTGTGGAGCTTCTCTTTCACGTTGCCGGAGACACGCTCTATCAGCTCGACTATGCGTTTGGGAAGCGTTCTCTGACGTGGGAAGAGCTGCAAGAACGCTTCCGGCGCGATGGCGGCGATCTCGAGGCCGCGAAAAAACTGCTCGACGAAAGCTTCTCGGCTCTCCAAGAATATCTGAAAGACCTCACCGACGCTGATCTGGCCCACACGTACACCGCTCCTGACGGCAAGACCCAGAAGACCCTGGGAGAACTCTTCCAGATGATTCTGGAGCACTGGTTCTATCACGCAGGGCAGATCGTGTATGTGCGGTGCTTGTGGGCCGGCTTACCCGTCACACAGCCCTGATGCACGTCATGGCGCTTCCGGCAGTGCTCGCCTAAGATAGGGAGCAAGGGGTGAGCGCGGTATGGGCAAATATGAAGAGGCTTTTCGTGAATCCCTCGAACACCCTGATCGCTTCTGGGGCCAAGCTGCCCAAGAGATCACGTGGTACAAGCCGTGGACATCTGTTCTGGATGCGTCCAATCCCCCGTTTTACAAATGGTTCACCGGGGGCGTGCTCAACACGTGTTATAACGCTGTGGATCGCCATATTGAGCGCGGTCGAGCCGATCAGATCGCGCTTATCTATGATAGCCCTGTCACAGATACCATTCAGAAATTTACGTACAGAGAGCTTCAGGCTCGTGTCGCTAAGATCGCGGGCTTTCTGAGAGAGCTGGGCGTCACCAAGGGCGACACAGTCGTTATCTATATGCCGATGATCCCCGAAGCGCTGATGGCTATGTTAGCCTGTGCGCGTATCGGCGCTATTCACTCTGTGGTCTTTGGTGGGTTCGCCCCACGAGAATTAGCTATTCGTATAGATGACGCCAAGCCGAAGATCGTGCTCTCAGCTTCATGTGGCATCGAAGTGAAGAAGATCATCCCGTACAAGCCCTTGCTTGACGAGGCTATCGCTCTTGCGGGCCATAAGCCAACTCATTGTGTTATCTATCAGAGGCCTCAAGTCCGCGCTGATCTGATCGCGGGGCGCGATCTCGACTGGGCCTCATTAGAGCAGAGGGCACACCCCGTTGAGTGCGTTCCCGTCGCTGCCACGGATCCGTTATATATTCTCTACACATCGGGCACGACCGGAAAACCCAAGGGCGTGGTGCGCGACAACGGCGGCCATGCTGTGGCGCTCTCCTGGACGATGAAGCATATTTACGGGATTGAACCTGGCGATGTCTATTGGGCGGCATCGGATGTGGGCTGGGTTGTGGGGCATTCGTATATTGTCTATGGCCCGCTGCTTGTGGGCGCGACGACGGTGATGTACGAGGGCAAGCCCGTGGGCACGCCCGATCCGGGAGCGTTTTGGCGCGTTATTTCTCAGCATAAAGTCAAAGTGCTCTTCACAGCTCCCACGGCGTTTCGAGCGATCAAGAGAGAAGACCCTCACGGGGAATATCTGAAAAAATATGATCTCTCTGGGTTCAAAGCGCTCTTCCTTGCTGGGGAGCGCACCGACCCGGATACGTACCATTGGGCCTCTGAACTTCTGAAGAAGCCCGTCATAGATCACTGGTGGCAGACGGAGACGGGGTGGGCCATCGCAGGGAACTTTTGCGGGCTTGAGCTATTGCCCATCAAGCCCGGCTCGGCGACCAAGCCCATGCCCGGCTATGACGTGCGGATACTCGATCCCAGCACGGGGAGAGAGCTTCCGCGTGGGGAGAGCGGCGTCATTGTCGTCAAGCAGCCCCTGCCCCCAGGGACGTTTACGACGCTCTGGCAGCGTGACGACGACTTCAAGAAGACGTACTTCGATCCGTTCCCTGGCTATTATTTTACCGGCGACGGCGGCTATATGGACGAAGAGGGCTATATCTTCGTGATGGGCCGTGTGGACGATATTATCAATGTCGCTGGTCATCGGCTGTCCACCGGCGAGATGGAGGAGATCGTTGCCCAGCACCCCGACGTTGCCGAGTGTGCGGTGATCGGCGTT
>JBEPZC010000143.1:0-3467 GCA_041641035.1 Candidatus Bipolaricaulota bacterium | reverse complement strand
AGGCAGACGTCAATCGTCAGCGTGGGCTGCCAAAGTACCCGTTCATAAACCCGATCTGGGTTGGAGGCCACACTTTCAAGAACGGCTCCCCGATGAAATCTTTTTCGCACACGAATGGGAAATCCCAAAACCGCCCATCTGAGCTGTTCCGGCTATTATCTCCCAGGACGAAGAAGTGCCCTGGTGGCACGGTGAGCACCTGATCGCCCATCTTTCCAGAGGTATAGTAGCACTGGCGCTCTGGGTG
Source organism: Candidatus Bipolaricaulota bacterium (assembly GCA_041641035.1). GTDB lineage: Bacteria > Bipolaricaulota > Bipolaricaulia > RBG-16-55-9 > DRXL01 > JANXCC01. The sequence continues at coordinate 3,220 of JBEPZC010000143.1, read as the reverse complement.
GGGATGCCCCGGATGGTTGAACGCATCGTCTATCATGGGGACGCCGTTGACGTAGACATAGCAGTCTTTGATCTGGACAGTCTGACCTCCAACGGCAATGAGACGTTTCACATAGCGCACCATGCGTGGGGCTTCGTCGGTGCCCTCATTGTGCCAGAAGACTATAATATCCCCGGGCTTGGGCTTGCGAAAATAGAACGAGATCTTGTCCACGAAGAACGAACTGCCCGGCATGATCGTGGGCTCCATCGAGCCGGTGGGGACACGCATCCGCACGATGACAAAGTTCATCGTGATGAGTGCCAACACGACAGCGATGACGAGAATCTGCAGCCAATCTAATGCCCAGTCGACAGTGGGGCTAGTCTCGATCCCACGGCGATTCAGAACCCGTGCCAGCCATGGCTTGTGCGGCTCCTCTGGCGCTTGCTCTGGGGCAAGAGGGGCTGGCTCTGGCGGAGTCGGCTCTGTGGGATCAGGCTTGAGCTCCTCAGGCATCGTCTATTGATTGCTCGCTTCTAAAGCGCGCTTGCGCAGATAGGTCAAGCGTGCGCGACGCACGCGCCCACGCTCAACTATTTCGATCTTCGCGATGCGCGGCGAGTACAATGGAAAGATCTTCTCGACCCCGATCCCCGAAGAGACCTTTCTCACGGTGAAGGTCTTGCTTGCTCCGCTGCCAGCACACTTGATGACGATCCCTTCAAAGACTTGGATGCGCTCCTTCCCCTCTTTAGCGCCTTCACCCCCTTCTAAGACGCGCTCGTGCACGCGGATCGTGTCGCCAGGACGAAACGGGGGAATCTCCTTCTTCATGAACTCCTGTTCGATCTCGCGAATAACGTTTGCGTTCATCGGTGCTCACTCCTTATAGTGGGTCTCTCGTCGTCCGCGCAGCCGATCTAAGATGATAGCGACAGCTGCACGAACCGACAAGTGATTATACTCTGTTGGCCCCCAGATTGGGGGTAAGAAATAATCAACTCGATCGAGGACTTCGAGGGCTAATCCCCATCCCGTCCCAAAGAGCACATAGACGGGACGGTCATCGGTTTCGATCATCTCTCGGAGCTTCTCATAGCTCACGCGCGTCCCTGGAAGCTCACGCGCATCAGTGCCCACCAGCAGAGGGGCTATGCCCTCACGCTGTAAGACTTCTTTCAGGCTCGTCTCTAGACTATCAACAACGCGGGCTAAGTGCAAGGCCGGCCGACGATACGCAACGTCTGGCTCGACTTTCAGCCAAAAATCAATCAGTTTTTGGGCGATATTCTGCTGGCTGCGCAGTGGCGTCACGACAAAAAATTGCGTGACCCCATAGGTGCACGCGCTGCGAGCGATGTCTGTCACATCTATGGGGGTGATCATCGTCGTGACGATCTTATCATGGCGATCCCGGCAGGGATAGTGCACCAGGGAGATATAGAGATTGCCCATGATCAGAACTGGTTCCCTTTCAGGAGATCCGGTCTGTTCTTCAGGGTCTTCTCCAGTGCCGCACGGCGCCGGAATTCTTCGACTTTTTTATGGTCGCCCGTGAGCAAGACCTCAGGGACGCGCAGGCCCCGAAACTCCGCAGGGCGCGTGTACTGCGGCGGCCCCAACAGCCTCCCACTATAGAACGAATCGTGCTCCACAGACTCTTGCTTGCCCACGACGCCGGGGACAAGCCGTGCCACGCATTCAGTGACGACTGCCGCTGCTGCTTCTCCCCCACTTAAGACATAATCCCCGATGGAAAGCTCATCAGTGCAGATATGCACAACCCTTTCGTCAACGCCCTCATAGCGCCCGCACAGCAGAATGAGCGCCTGCTCACGAGCCAGCTCCTTTGCGATCTGCTGCGTAAAGAGCTTCCCCTGCGCGGAGAGCAAGATGACCCTGGGCTTGACAGTGAGCTGGCTGGTGATGAATTCTACGGCGCGAAAGAAGGGCTCGGGCTTCAAGACCATCCCGGGGCCACCGCCATAGGGCCGGTCGTCCACTTGACGGTGTTTGTCCGTCGTGAAATCGCGCAGGTTGTGAATGTAGATCTGTACTAATCCAGCTTGACGGGCGGCTCCGATCACCCCCGCCTCGAAGAACCCTGTGAGCATCTGAGGGAAGATAGTGACGATATCAACGCGCATTGCGTGTCGAGCGCCGTTGCGGGCGGCTGCGGCGTCGGCCGCGCTTTGTGGGAGGCTTTGGGGCTGGCCGGGCCTCAATCACATCCAAGATGACCTCTTTCCCAAGGGGCGCTCCCACAGCCTCCAGCACGTCGCGAATGGCCTCAGCAGTCCGCCCATTGCGTCCCACCAGGCGCCCCATCTCCTCCGGGGGAACACTGATCGTGAAGATATCTACCTTGGGCGTCTCGATGCGCTCCACCGTGATCTTCTGGGGCGCGTCTACAAGGGTACGGATCACATACTGCAGTGCCTGAAATATCCTGTTCACGAGGCAGCTGTCGTGTGGCGCTGTTTGTGAAATTCCGCCAAGATCCCTTTCTTGGAGAGCAGATGGCGCGCCGTTTGCGTCAGCTGCGCTCCCCGACCAAGCCATAGCAATGCGGTCGCTGTGTCTATCTCATACTGCCCGTGGAGGGCATCATACCATCCTAAGTCCGCCACAACACGACTATCGCGGGGTTTGGTCTCCTCGACGACCACGATGCGATAGGACGGCTGAGATCGTCGGCCAACCCGCTTGAGCCTGATCTTGACTGCCATAGTCTCTCGCTCCTCTTGAAGTATAGATTCTATCGAAACGGCATGGGAGGGAATCTCCTCCCTTGGAACTGCTTCATCATCTTCTTGGCTTCTTCAAAACGCTTTAATAATTTATTCACATCGCTGACTTGTGTCCCACTTCCCAAGGCGATGCGCCTCTTGCGCCGTCCGTTTAAGATCTCGGGCTTGCGGCGCTCCTCCGGCGTCATGGAATTGATAATCGCCTCAATACGAACAAGGGCTTTTTCATCGACCTCGACTTTTTGCATCCCAGGGATCTTCTCTAATAATTTCGTGATGGGCCCCATGCGGCGCAACTGCTGGATCTGCTCGCGAAAGTCCTCCAAGGTAAAACTCTCTTTCTGAATTTTTTTCACGAACTCTTCGGCTTTCTTCGCGTCCACTCGCGCCTCGGCCTCTTCGATGAGCGAGAGGATGTCTCCCATTCCTAGAATGCGCTCAGCCATTCTATCAGGATGGAAGACCTCTAAGTCCTCGAGCTTCTCCCC
>JBEPZC010000142.1:0-3482 GCA_041641035.1 Candidatus Bipolaricaulota bacterium | reverse complement strand
TCATCAAGCGCGCGGCGATACAGATCATCAGCTCTGTTGGGCTATACTCTGCCATATCCTGCTCACCGCCCTTTGTTTGCCCGCTTCAGGGCCTCTAGGCGATCTCGCCCAATGAGATCCAAATACTCTTGATGGGTCTTGGGCCCGTAGACGTATTTCTGCAAATACTGCTGTGTCGTCTCTTCCGTCTCAGCAGCTTTGAGAAACTCCAACAGATGCTCTTGGTCGCGCTCGTAACAATAGCACATCTCGCCGGGGTGCGACCCGAAGGGCGCGACGACAACAGCATCTACCAAGAACCACGGGATGATCGTGCGCTCTGGGTAGCGCTGAATCTCTTCCGTCGAGATCAGCTCCTCAGTGCTGATGATCAAACGCTTCGAAGCGCGGGCCATCTCAAACGCGAACCCGGAAATCCCGTCGATCTGAGCGTTGCCGTACTTATCTGCCCGGTGGACGTGGATGATCCCCACGTCGAGGATGAGCGCGGGCAAGAGCGTGACGTGAATGCCCGTGAACGGGTCTTTGACGACTTTGGCGGCGCTGTACTTGAGCGTGTCCGTGCCGAGCATCGAGCGCACAGGGATGAAGGGCACGCCCATGGCTGCCGCTTTAAAGCGCCAGGCCATCGCCGCGTTGCTCCACTCGACTAACTTAACTTTCCCGCCCTCGGCAGCGCGACGGAGGATATTCGACAGCCCGAGCACCTCATAGCCAACATACGTGATATCCATGGCATCAACGAGCCCTGCCGCCACGAGGAAATCTATCTCTAAGAGCCCTTGACCTGCAAGACGAAGGTGTTTCTTGCCCTGGCGCACCACTTCACGGACGACAGACATGGGGCAGCGCACCGTGCCGTAGAGCTCGACTCCGATATAGTCGCCGTCTTTGACAAAGCGCTTGACCGCCTCATGCTCGTCCATGACTTTGTCCCGCAGAGCCGGAGACTTGTTCTCCCTCATCCAATGCCGAAATTCTTCGACATCAGGCGGCTGCAAGAGCTCCTTCTGCCCAGATTCGATGATCTCCATTGGGGCTCCTTTTTACTTTGTTGGCCGGAAGTACAAAATATCCGTGATCTTGCCCTCGCGATCTTTCTTGGGCTTCAAGACGGCTTCGACCTCTAGCCCGACGCAGATCTTTTCGGGCTCAATCTCGCCGAGTCTGTGTAACAGAGGCGTCGTGCGCGGGCCAAAGCTCATCAGAGCGAAGATCTCAGGAGGCTCGAGGCGCTGGCCTGCTTTGTTATAATGAGCTACCGTGAACGCGACGACACAACCGCGCTTGCCCACGTCTGTATACTCTGTCAGCTCCGAAAAGCAGTGCTCGCAATAGATTCTCGGCGGCACGTAGGTCAGATCACACTGAGCACAGTGCGCCCCTAAGATCTTACCATCGTCGCGCAGTGCCGTAAAGAATTTCTCACCAGCGAGGCCGGTACTGTAGTAATAGTGATCGGCCTCCATGTCGCCCAGCCAATGACGAATATCTGTAGCTTTCTCGATGCGTTCGATCATAGTCTTTCTTCTCCTTCACTTCTTGCGCGGCCGGAAGTATTTGATATCTAAGACCGAGCCGACGCGCTCTTCTTGGGGCTTCCACACGGGCTCGACGGGCATCCCGATCTTCAACTCTTCGGGCTTGACTTCCCCAAAGTAGTGCATGATCCCGCAGTGCGGCGGCGCGCCGTCAAACGCTACCGTCCCCACGAGAATCGGCTCTTGAATGCGATTGGCGTTTGTGTCTATATACGAGATGGAAAACGTCTCCACGACCGCTGTGCCCGGCAGATAGACCCACTCCGTCGTGGGCTTGAAGCATCGTTCGCAGAACATTCGCGGGGGCACGAGCACACGATCACAGTGGGCGCACTTGCGCCCGATGATCTTCCCGTTCTTGAGCTCTTCCAAAAAACGACTCATGGCCGTGCCCGCGGCCCAGGCGTACTTCGCTGGAACCTTGGCACGAACATGCGTAATGCTCTCTAGGTCTTGCGCTCTCAAGCGCTGCCCTCGAGGGTTGAGCGGCGGCCCAAACTTCTGAGATTTGCTCATCTTAGCGCCTCCTCATCACGATCACTGCACTGAATTGCATCAGATCTCCCCAGGCTTGGGCGACCCCCGTGCGCACGTCTTTTTTGACTTGGCGTGGCCCTGCCTGGCCCGAAAGCTGCCAATACAGCTCACCGATCTTAATGCCCAGCGTCGCAGCAATAGGGTTCCCAATCCCCAACAGCCCCCCACTAGGACAGACAGGAAACTCCCCATCTCGTTGAGTTTTGCCCTCGCGCGTCATAATCGCAGCCTCACCGGGATCGGCAAGTAGCAGCCCTTCTAAGTGCTGCAGCTCCTTATAATCAAAGGGGTCGTACGGCTCGGCAAAATCTATCTCTTTTCTGGGATTTTTAATCCCGGCCATCTCGTAGGCCATCTTCGCTGCTTTGGCCACAAATTTGGGGAACGCCAAGTCCCTATTGGTCCACATCGTCGTATCTATACACCAGCCAACGCCGTCGATCCAGACGGGGGTGTCCGTGTGCTCATAAGCGACGTCTTCGCTGACGAGCACCACGGCCGCCGCGCCATCTGAAGGCGGACTGATGTCAAGTCTTCTCACAGGCAAGGCCATCGGCTCGGAGTTGAGCACATCTTCTACAGTGATATTGGGATCGGCCAACTGCGCACAGGGATGCCCCACAGCATTGCGCTTGTTCTTGACCGCGACCAGAGCAATATCCTCATAGCGCACGTTATACTTATACATATAGCGCTGCATCTCCATGGCGAAGATCCAGACGAGATTAGGCTTTAAGGGTCTATCTAAGATGGGGTCCCAGATGTGGGCGAAGGCGCTCTGCGCATGGGGCTGGACTGAAGACATCTTCTCCTCGTTGACAACCAAGACCCTCTTGAACATCCCCGAAGCGACATGCCACCACCCAGCGATAGGCGCGAAGACCGCCGTGCCCCCACCGGTGAAGACGCGCATATAGGGTTTGTTCGTCCCGCCAGCGCCATCGAGAAGATATTCACCCTTCTTGTGTACCCCGTCGAACGCATCGGGAGCTGAGCCGAGGATCACAGCGTCGATGTCTTTGAGCGTGAGCCCAGCTTGGTCGAGAGCCATCTTCGCAGCTTCCCAGCTCATCTCTTTCCCCGTCTCTTGGAGTCTGCGCGCGAAGACGGTCATCCCCGCACCGACCACCGCCACGTCTTTTCTGATCTTCTTCAGATCCATAGTTCTTCTCACCTTCAATCCCTTCGAGCAAACACCGCAACCGCACCTGTCCCATGCGGAACCCCGCGCCACGATTGCGCAACCCCTACACGCGCATTGGGGACTTGCCGTGCTCCAGCCTCACCGCGCAACTGCAACACAATCTCTAACGCTCGCTGCAAGCCCGACGCTTCTATTAAGTCTCCGCAGCCCAGCGAGCCCCCGCTGAGATTGACCTTCAGCTCGCCGTCTTGCCCTAACGC
>JBEPZC010000141.1:0-3485 GCA_041641035.1 Candidatus Bipolaricaulota bacterium | reverse complement strand
GCCTTTGCAGGGAAAGGCCAGCACCAAGATACCGGCGGCAAAGCGATTCACGCTGCGCCGTATACGACGTCTACTATTGTGTCCAAGTCCGTCAGCAAAGATGGCGGACGCGCCACCTATCGCGGCCAGCTCGTCGTGGCCAAGGGCGCCCATCACGCCAAGTCCAACGTGCGCTGCGATGCTTTGCTCTTAGATGAGCACTCACGTTCTGATACGTATCCGTATATCGAGATCGACGAAGACCAAGTCACCATTGGCCACGAGGCAACGGTGGGCAGAATCGGCGACGATCAGATCTTCTATCTGCAATCGCGCGGACTGTCAGAATCCGAAGCCCTCTCGATGATCGTGCTGGGCTTTATGGAGCCATTCACCAAGACGCTCCCCATGGAATATGCCATTGAATTCAATCGTCTTATCCAACTTGAAATGGAAGGCTCCGTTGGGTAGAATAGCACTGACCCCTCTCCCCTCCTTAAATGCCCAACCCCCCTCCTCCTCCCAGGAGAGGGGGGTATTTTGAGGGACCACAGGAAGTGAATATATATGACAACACTCTCTGCTGCAGTCATCCAAGACCGAGCTGCTCAACAGAAGGAGCCCACGTGGCTTACTCAGAAGCGTCTGGAAGCGTTCGAGTCCTTTCAGAAGCTGCCATTGCCGGAGTCGCGCTACACCAAGATCCGCGGGCTCGACCTGAATGCGTTTGATCTCACAAGGAAGAATAGTGCCGATGCTCGCGTGAGCGAGTTTGCCACCGAACGCGAGGCCGTCCACATTCAGCTGGACGCCCACGTGCTCACAACCCACGTGCCGGAGCCTTTGCGCTCCACAGGGATCATCTTTTGCGACATGCAGACAGCAGTGCGCCAGTACCCAGACTTAGTCAAAGAGTACATCTTTCAGGTGGTCTCCCCTCACGAGGACAAGATGACCGCGCTCGTGAGCGCACTTGCTTCCCAGGGGATCTTTATCTATATTCCCAAAGACACGGTACTTGCAGAGCCGTTACGATTGGTCTATTTGCTCGACGAGCCGTTTGTGGCTGCGCTGACGCATCAAGTGATCGTCGTCGAATCTGGCAGCCGCGTCACGGTGCTGGAAGAAGCGTATGCCAAGCATCCTATAGCGTCTGGGGCGCATCTGCACGCCGCGATCTCTGAGGTCTATGTGGGCGATGGGGCGCAGATGCAATTTGGCGCTTTACAGAATTGGAATGAAGGGACGTACAGTTTCGTGCGGCGTCGTGCGCGTGTCGGCCGCGACGCCAAGCTCCAGTGGACGGTGGGGTGGCTTGGCGGGAAGTTGACCATGAGCTTTATCGAGAGTAGGCTGGTAGGACCCGGTGCAGAGATGGAGGACATCCAAGTGCTCTTTGGGCGCCATAAACAGCACTTTGACTTAACGAGTTCTTTGAGAAACATGGCCCCGCATGTGAAGGGGGAGATCCACATGAAGGGTGTCCTGAAGGACCAAGCGCGTGCCGTGATGTATGGGTTCATCAAAGTTGATCCGGTCGCTCAGCAATCGAACTCCTATCAGTTGGCTCAGGGGCTCCTGTTGAACGACGGAGCACATTGTGACGCCATTCCGGGGTTGGAGATCGAAGCGAACGACGTGCGCGCCACCCACGGCGCCTCTATTGGGCCAATTGACGAAGAGCAGATCTTCTATCTGCAGAGCCGGGGCCTCGAGCGCGAGCAGGCCAAACGCACCATCGTCGAGGGCTTTTTAACGCCTACCCTCGAACAGATCCCTATAGCTGGGGTGCGCGAGCGTTTTCACGCGTTCGTCGAGCAAAAATGGGGTGAGTAGGTGTGGTCGTCTCAGCTGATTTAGACTTCATTATTGAACACTATAAGAACCCGCAGAACTTCGGGCATTTGGAGAACCCTGATATCGTCCACGAGGAGGGCAACCCCAGTTGTGGGGATCAGATTCGCATCGAGCTCAAGCTCGAGAATAATAGAATCGCGGACGTTCGATTCAGCGGGAAAGGCTGCGCGATCTCGCAAGCGGCAGCGTCCATCTTGACCGAGGAGATCAAGGGCAAGACGCTCGAAGAAGTCAAACAGTTCGATAAGCAGAAGATGCTCGATCTGTTAGGGATCGAGGTGAGCGCGATGCGCCTCAAGTGTGCTCTGCTGGCGCTTAAGGTCATCAAAGCTGGGGTATATGGGATTAAGAACTGGGGAGAAGAAGATGAGTAAGAAGATCCAGATAGCCAGAGTGAGCGAACTTGCCCCAGGGCAATACAAGAGCGTTGAGATCGAGGGCGAGCGTATCGCCCTCTTCAATATTGACGGAAAATTTTACGCCATTCAAGATATGTGCACACACGACAGAGGCATCTTGACGGGGGGGACCCTCACAGGCTATATTATCGAGTGTCCTCGACATGGCGCGCAGTTTGACGTGCGCACCGGGGCTGTGGTGCGCCTGCCGGCCTACGTCGGTTTGAAGGTGTATCCCGTCTCCATTGAGGGTGATGACGTTTTCATAACTTTAGAGTAAGAGGGTGACAGCATGGCCGCTCGGCCCGATGCTTGTAAGACGCTCGATCCTCACGCGCTTCGGCGCGATTTCCCTATCTTCAGCCGCACCGTGCACGGCAAGCCCCTCATCTATCTCGACAACGCAGCGACAACCCAGCGCCCTCAGGCGGTCATTGACGCGGTGACAGAGTACTATCGGCGCTATAACGCCAACGTCCACCGCGCGGTGCACACCCTCTCCCATGAAGCCTCTGTGGCGTATGAAGAGGCCCACAAGAAAGCTGCACGGTTCATCAATGCGCGCTCGTGGCGCGAGATCGTGTTCACCCGCAACGCGACCGAGGCTCTCAATCTCGTCGCCTACGCATGGGGGCTGCACAATCTGCACCAGGGTGACGAGGTCCTAATCACTCTCATGGAGCATCACTCGGATATCGTGCCGTGGCAGATGCTGAAGGAACTCAAAAAGATCCAGCTCAAATTCCTAGATGTCACCGACGAGGGGCGGCTGAAACTAGACGACCTGCCTAAACTCTTGACGCCGCGCACCAAGCTCGTTGGGGTCATTTACGCGAGCAACGTCTTGGGCACGATCAACCCTGTGAGGGAGATCGTTGCAGAGGCCAAGCGAGTCGGCGCAGTGACGGTCGTTGACGCTGCCCAAGCTGCTCCCCATATCCCCATAGATGTCCAAGCGCTGGGCTGTGACTTCTTAGCTGTCTCCGGGCACAAGATGCTCGGTCCCACGGGGATTGGGTTTCTCTACGGGCGCAAAGAACTATTAGAAGCGATGCACCCGTTTCTGCACGGTGGCGACATGATCTCGACGGTCACAACTGAGAGCGTGACGTTCAACGAGCTGCCGTGGAAGTTTGAAGCAGGCACGCCTAACATCGCCGGAGGCATTGGGCTTGGCGCAGCCATTGAATATCTTGCAGCGCTAGGGATAGAGAGCGTCTATGCGCACGAACAGAAGATCTTAGAGTACGC
>JBEPZC010000140.1:0-3490 GCA_041641035.1 Candidatus Bipolaricaulota bacterium | reverse complement strand
GTGCGTGAGATCTCGACCTCCAGCACCTCAGCACGATCTTGCTCCAACGAGAGCGATTTCTCGATCTGACCCCGCGTAAACCCGATGATCTCTTCAGCGATCAGCCGCCGCGGGTTGATCGCAATATCAATCCCTACGCGCTCGAAGATCGAGATGAAATTGGGGTCCTCCACCCGGACGATGACTTGAGACACCCCCATGCGCTTGAGCAGCAGCCCGCACAAGAGATTGCGCTCATCTACCCCAATAACACTGACCGCGACATCGCACCGATGGAGTCCCTCGCGCTCCAAAAGCTCTATATCGGTGCCGTCGCCGTGGAAGACCAGGGTGTTTGGGAGGTTTTCGGCAAGCCAGCGGCTCCGCTCCTCGTCGGACTCAATGAGCTTTGGTCTGAGCCCACGGGTCTGCAAGATCTGCGCCAACCGGAAGCCGATCCGACCCCCTCCTATAATGAGCACCTCCTTCACGGGGGGATAGAGGCTCAGTCGCCGGTTGAACTCATGGACGGCTTGCGGCGTCCCGATGAGCACCAGCCGATCGTTCGCCAGTATCTGATCCTCCCCACGCGGGATGATCACCGCATTCCCTCGGATGATGCTGGCGACGTTGCACTCCTTGGGAATAGCAGCCTCCCGCAAGCGTAGCCCGATGACAGGGGAGTTCTCCTCAATGACGGTCTCGGTCATCAAGATCTTGCCGTCAGCAAACTCATCAGAGACCCGCACCCCCCGCAGCCCGATGACGTCGGCAATCGCCTGGGAAGTAATGAGTTCGCTGCAGACCATCTCATCTACCCCCAGATACCCACGCTTCCATGTGTGAAGGTACTCCGCGTCTTGCACACGAGCGATGGTGGTCTTGGTGCCCAGGTGTTTGGCAGCGGCGCAGGCAACGATATTCACTTCGTCAATATCAGTGCTAGCGATGGCCAGATCGGCGCGGTCAGCCCCGGCCTCCTGAAGGGTTTTTAAGCTGGCGCCGTTTCCCAAAATCCCCAGCACGTCAAGCTCTTGCAGCAGCTGCAGCCGTTCGGGGTCCTTCTCGATGACGATGACATCGTGATCGGTTTGCAGGGCGGCAGCGATACTGCGCCCCACCTCCCCCGCCCCAATGATGACCACACGCATGCAAAATAGTTTAGAGTGAAAAGTTCAAAGTTACAAGTTATACTAACGCTTGATGAGCTTCCTTGACAAACTATATGAAGCATCACGCCGCAACACCAGCTGGCTTTGCATCGGGCTGGATTCGGAGTTTTCGAAGCTCCCGACGTTCCTGCGAGAGAGATACGGCCTGTGGGCCGTCTTAGAGTTCAATAGGGCGATCATAGAGTCTACAGCCGATCTTGTCTGCGCGTATAAGCCCAATCTCGCGTTCTACGAGATGCTCGGCCCCCTGGGACTGGAGATCCTGTATGAGACGCGCGAGCTGATCCCAAAAGAGATCCCCGTCATTGGGGACGCCAAGCGAGGCGATATCGCCAACACCGCACGAGCCTACGCTCAAGCGCTCTTTGAGCACTATCGCTTTGACGCCGTGACGGCCAACCCCCTGATGGGCTTCGACTCTGTCGCGCCGTTTTTCGAGTACTCTGATAAGTGCACGTTTGTGCTCGTGCGCACGTCGAACCCTGGGGCGCGGGATTTTCAAGAGCTCGACTGTGGGGGCAAGCCCCTCTATTACCATCTCGCTGAGAAAGCGCGGGAATGGAACACCAAGAAGAACGTGGGCGTCGTCGTAGGCGCAACGGCTCCCCATGAGTTAGCTATTGTCCGTCGGATCGTGGGCGACGCGATGCCCATCTTAGTTCCTGGTGTGGGCGCGCAAGCGGGCGATCTAGAACAAGCCGTCAAGGGCAGCATAAACTCTCAAAAAGAGCTGGCGATCATCAGTGCGGCGCGCAGCGTGATCTTCGCCTCACAAAGCGAAGATTTTGCCCAAGCTGCTCGCAAAGCCGCGATGACGCTCAGAGACGAGATCAATCGCTATCGAATTTGAGCGGCTCGTCCGTTTGCGCTATACTCTCTCTCCTTATGAGCAAGTCTCAACAATCCCGCAACACTGCTTTGTCGGAGGCCAAGACTCTTCCAGAACCAACTCAGATCGCTGTGACTGAACCGGTGCCGCTGACGCCCTCCCAACGCATGACCGTTACGATCGGCGTCATGCTTGGGCTCTTCCTTGGAGCTTTGGAGGCGACCGTCGTCGGGACGGCCATGCCCACGGTGATCGCAAGTCTTGGGGGCCTGCACATCTACAGTTGGGTCTTCTCCGCGTATATTCTCACGTCAACGGTGACCGTTCCGTTGTGGGGGCGGCTGTCGGACCTCTACGGGCGCAAGCGCTTTATCCTAGCGGGGATCGCGATCTTTCTGGTTGGGTCGGCGCTGTCGGGGGCAGCGGCTTCCATGGAGCAGCTTGTGCTCTTCCGCGCCATCCAGGGCTTGGGAGCTGGAGCGCTCTTGCCCTTGGGGATGACGATCATTGGGGAGATTTATTCGCTCGAAAAACGGGCACGAATACAAGGGCTCTTCAGCGGCGTCTGGGGATTAGCCAGCATCATCGGCCCGCTGATTGGAGGCTTCATTACGGACAATCTCTCGTGGCGCTGGGTCTTTTATATCAATATTCCCTTCGGGATTGCAGCGGCTCTTCTGATCGGGCTGGCGCTCGTTGAGCCGCGCGACCATCGCAAGAGAGTCACGATCGATTACCCTGGGGCCATCACGCTCACGGCTCTGGCGACGTTGCTTCTGCTCGCCCTGGGGCAGCAGGGCTTGAGCTGGGCAGTCCAGCTGGGGCTCTTCAGTGCTTGTGGTGTGTTGCTTGTGCTCTTTCTCGCTCTGGAGCGGCGAACAGTAGAGCCGATCGTGCCGCTCTCGCTCTTTCGTCATAGGATCTTCAGCGTCTCTTCGGCGAATGGATTCTTTGTAGGCATGGCGATGTTTGGCTCGCTCTCGTTCATCCCGCTCTTCGTCCAAGGGGTGATCGGGACGACGGCGACTGAAGCAGGCACGACGCTCACGCCCTTTATGCTCTGTTGGGTCGGCTTCTCTATTGTCGGAAGTCGCATGATATTAAAGATCGGCTATCGCCCCACGGCGCTGCTTGGGGTGGGCTTGCTCGTCGCGGGGTTTGTGGGGCTGGCGACGCTCAACGCTGAGGCAAGCCGGCTCATAGTGATGGGCTATCTAGCACTCGCTGGCGCGGGGATGGGGTTTTCCATGGTCACCCTGCTGATCGCCGTACAGACTTCTGTGCCGCGCGATCAGTTGGGGATAGCGACGTCGGGGACGGTTTTCTTTCGCTCCATCGGTGGCGCGGTCGGAGTAGCTGTCATGGGCGCTGTGCTCAGCGCTCACATGCAGGAGCAAGCGGGGCATCTATCAGAGCTGGGCAGCCCGCTTTCTGCGGAGAAGCTTGCAGATCTCTTGCGTCACCCCGATGTCTTGATCAATCCGACGGCGCGGGCGCAGCTTCCGGCGCC
>JBEPZC010000139.1:0-3491 GCA_041641035.1 Candidatus Bipolaricaulota bacterium | reverse complement strand
GGCCAGGGGTAGTCAGTATCCGCACCGCATCAGGAGTTGAGCATTAACTCTATGCTCATCGAGCGCTATGAGCTCTGATCAATCTTGGACAGGCCTATATCCAATCGTTCTGGTGCGAGGATTCCGCCGGAGACCACCATCTTAAGCGCTTCTTCGACTGGAATGGAAGTCTGCTGGACATTCTCGGCGGGGAGAAATTGCAGATAGCCCGATGTCGGGTTGGGCGTCGTGGGGACATAAACCCGCACCCATTGGCGCCCGTCGTTCGTCTTGATCGTGCCCACTTGAAACGCTATCGTCCACAAGCCCTTGGAGGGGAATTCGATCAAGACCACTCGTTGAAATGATTGCTCTTGCGGCTGGGAGAGCGTACGGACGACTTGTCGGGCGGCATTGTAGATGCTGTTGACGATGGGCATCTTCTGTAAGAGCGACTCCCAAAACTCTAAGAAACGCCGTCCCATCATGTTCGCCGCTAGGATGCCCGTCACATAGAGTGCTAGTAACGTCAGTATCAGCCCAACCCCTGAGGGAAGCTCCCATCTCAAGGTGTAACGGAGCACGACATTCAGCAATGAGCGCAGCGGACCGTCCAAGAGATTATAGAGCAACTGCAAGACCCAGATGGTCAGTATCACGGGCACGACAAAGACCACGCCCGTCAGCATCCGCGAGTAGATATGATGCCAGATGCGACGACCGAGTGAGGGAGTTTGAGCGTTCATAGCTCTGCTATTGTACACCAAAGCGAGCTACAAGATCACCCAGAGCACATACAGAAAGATCGCAGCGGGGATCGTCGCCGCGAGCGTGAACGGCAGCCCGATCTTGCCGAACTCTCGAAAGCCCAAGATATACCCGCGCTGGCGCAACTGCCCCGCCCCAACGATGTTCGCTGACGCCCCAATGGGCGTGATATTCCCCCCTAAACTCGCAGCTATGAGCAGCCCAAAGAGCAACGCTTCTTGCCCCGCCCCCGGAGCCGCCAGCTTCATCACCAGCGGGATCATCGCCATCAGATAGGGAATGTTATCCACAAACGCCGACACCAGCATAGACAAAAAGATTATAACAATATAGGAGACGAGCAGCTTCGCTCCAAGCATTGACTTGAGCCAATCGGCAAAGAGATCGATCCAGCCCTTCTCAACGAGCGCCCCCACAAGGGTAAAGACCCCCATGAGAAAGAGCGCAGAATCCCAGTCGAGCCTCTTGAGGATCTGCCAGGGGGTATCAGGGAAGCGTTCTCGGTCGTTGCGCCCCAAAAGCTCGTACCAGATCAGTCCACCAAGCCCCCACAGCATACAGATCGCTCCCAAGAGATCGTGCGCTTTCACTGATGACGCTATCGCGAGAGCCACCATCATCGTCGTCAGAAATACTGTCGGCCCCCAACTGATGACCCGCTCTTCGGCGACCAGCTCGACTCTTTGATTGAGTCTGCGAAACGCCCAATAGAGCACGGGCAGCGACGTCAAAAAACCCAATTGAATAGCGAAAAAGACCCCAAGCCCTTGCCCTTTGTACCAGAAAAAGTCATTAAAAGAAGCGTCAGCGTACTCCGCGAAGATCATGCTCGCGGGATCGCCGATCAACGTCGCTGTCCCCTGGAGGTTCGAAGAGATTGTTACGCCGATAATGAGCGGGACAGGGCTTGTCTTGAGCTTTTCAGCGAGCGCAAACGCGATCGGCGCGACGATGAGCACGACGGCGACGTTCTCGGCAAAGATCGAGAGAAACCCAGAAAACGCGCAGACTTTTACCATCGCCCAACAGACACTACGTGATCTGTTCACTAATCTTTCGGCGACGTAATGGGGTACCCGCGACCAGATAAATAGATCAGCTAAGATCAAAGTGCCCACAAAGATCCCCATCACGTTCCAGCTGATGAGGGATTCTCTGTCTCCTTCTCCTACAAAGACCAACGCTGGGGAGACGACTCCTGTGAGCATGAGCGCGAGCGCCCCAGTTGCAGCGACCCACGAACGGTAGCGAGGCAAGAGCACAAAAAGACCGTAGGCAACGATAAAGACAGCGAGCGCTAGGTAGCGATCCATTTTCGCTGTGTATTCTAACCGAGAGAAGCATCGCTCAGCAACTGGAGTTGACGGTCAGGGCATGTCTGCTTTAAGATTACGCTATGAATAATCCGATTGTATGGGTCTTCGTTGCCGTTGCTGCAGCGGTCATTGTTGGAGCTATCTTCTTGGTAGGCACAAGCCCGCCTGCTGGGCCAGCCCCAGAAACGCTTATCCCCGACTCGATTGAAGGCTTTATCTTGGTCGCGAAAGAGGCACGAATCGAGCCAGCCTTCCCTGGCGAAGCGTACTCTTCTCACGCGTTCTACACGCCCGCGCCCGGTGGCCCCTGGAGCGGCAAGATCGAGCGCGTAGGGCTGACGATCTTCAAGTTCAAAGAGCCAGCGAAAATCTCAGAGGCGCGCGATCTCTTGCTCCAAGGCGCTCAGACGGAACCTCTCGATCTGGATGGGCGCCCAGCTCAGCTGGCTCCCGAACCCGACGGGGTAGGGCTGTTCTGGGAGTATGGCGCACTCTTTGTCGCGATCTTCGTGAGTGCTCCCTCAGGAGGCGAGATTGACCTCGAGACCCTCAAGGGCGCAGCGCTCGCGGCGGCGCGCGCCGTGCTCGCCAAGATCCCGCGCTGATCTTTGAAAACACATTCTGTTTCTTTTATCCTAAAGACATCGAAAGAACAAGCGAAAGGTGATCCCACGCTATGACAGTGCAGACACGAGAGGACGCGGTCAAGCTCTTCCGCGAGATGGGACTGATCGGTGCCGGCGGCGCCGGCTTCCCCACGTACTTTAAATATCTCACTCCCACGAAGATCCTCATCGTCAACGCCGAAGAGGGCGAGCCTGGCTACGAAGCCGACAAGATTCTCTTGACAAGCCAAGCTGATGCGTTCGTCGAGGTCTTCGCGGCGCTCAAGAAGCTCTTCGGGTTTGAGCAGATCTTCATCGGGGCCAAAGAGAAAGACAAGAAGCTTTTGGAGCCGCTGCGAGAGAAGTACGGCTTCGACATTCGCTACACCCCCAGTATCTACGGGATGGGCGAAGAAAAATGGCTGACGAAATCTGTGACGGGTCAAGAAGTCCCTCCAGGGAAAATCCCCCTCCACGTCGGGGTGACGGTCAACAACGTCGAGACGGTCTATAATATGTACCGCGCGCTCTTTCAAGGGAAGCCCGTCACTGAGAAATACCTCAACGTCTACGGCGAGGTCGCGAAACAGACCGTCGTGCTCGCGCCCGTCGGCACGTATCTGATAGATATCTTAGCGATGATCGGCGTGGACACCACACGTTATAATAAACTCGCTGTGCTTGATGGCGGCCCACTGATGGGGGATAGAGTCAACGTGGGCGAGCACGCCGTCACCAAGAAGACCAACGGCTTTTTGGTGATCGAAGCGGCAAAGTACGTC
This sequence comes from Candidatus Bipolaricaulota bacterium, assembly GCA_041641035.1. Classification (GTDB taxonomy): domain Bacteria; phylum Bipolaricaulota; class Bipolaricaulia; order RBG-16-55-9; family DRXL01; genus JANXCC01. The sequence goes on along the minus strand of JBEPZC010000139.1, from coordinate 41 downwards.
GCCGACCAAGTGAGCCTGCGCCCCTTGCCTGGCCAACCCGC
>JBEPZC010000138.1:0-3494 GCA_041641035.1 Candidatus Bipolaricaulota bacterium | reverse complement strand
GGCCGGATCATGCGAAAGTACCGCAAGTCTACTGAGACGTTGAGCGCAAAGCCGTGATAGCTCACCCAGCGCTGCACGGCGATCCCGATGGATGCGATCTTGCGAGAGTCTACCCAGACGCCCGTCAATCCAAACCGGCGCTGAGCGTCCAGCGAAAAGTCTCTCAGGGTGCGGATGAGCACTTCTTCAAGGTCGCGCAGGAAGCGATGGAGATCTCGACCGTGACTTTTCAGATCTATAATGGGATAGCCCACAAGCTGTCCCGGCCCGTGAAATGTGATATCCCCTCCGCGCTCAACGGCCACACACGGGATCCCTCTAATCTCTTGAGGGGTATTTCTAGCTGCGCGCCCCACGGTAAAGATCGGTGGATGTTCGACCAATATAAGCGTGTCCGGAATCTGATTGGCTTGGCGCTGTGCGATCAGCTCCTTCTGCAAGTGCCAGACATCTCTGTAGTCCCGCGTTCCAAGATCGCGTATCTCCATAGCTATCTCTTCACGCTGCCCCGGTAGAACGGGAGTTTTGTCAATTCTGCTCTCTTGCGCTGCTCGCGAATCTCGATCGCCATCAAAGCTTGTGAAGGAGTATCTGATGCCACAAACCCCATGGCCAAGAACGCGTTGACCGATGGGGCGAACATCCCGCTGGTGACAGTCCCGACTTCCCTACCGTCTGCAAAGATCTTATACCCTTGGCGGGGCACTCCCGGCTCGAGCATCTTCAGCCCGATGAGCTTTTTCTTGGTGCCGTGGCGCTTCTGGGCGAGCAGGACCGCTTTGCCGTTATAGTCAGAATCTTTCTCCTTGACCGTCCAGCCTAAGCCCGCTTCGATGGGGGTCGTCTGGTCGTCGAGCTCATGTCCGTAGAGGGGCATGCCCGCCTCGAATCTGAGCGTATCGCGCGCCCCAAGGCCGATGGGCTTAGCTCCAGCTTTTATCAGCTCCTCCCACAACCGCACGATAACGCCTGGCTCGGCGTAGATCTCAAAGCCGTCTTCTCCGGTGTAGCCGGTGCGTGAGAGCAAGACGTGAGAGCCGAGCACGCGCGTGTGCCTCGCCCAGTAATATCTCAAATCTTTGAGAGAGCACTCCGTGAACGGCTGGAGCAACTCGAGAGCCTGTGGCCCCTGAACAGCGATCTGGCCATACTCAGCGCTGACGTTTCTCACGGTGACATCGGGGAATTTCTGTGCGTTCTGGTGCACCCACGCAAAGTCCTTCTCAGTATTGGCAGCGTTGACCACGAGCAAGAAGCGATCTGGAAGCTTATAGACCAACAGATCGTCCACAGTGCCGCCGGATTCATAACACATCGGCGAGTACAGGACTTGATAGTCGTGGAGCGCGCTGGCGTCGTTGGTGATGAGCGTTTGCACGAGGGCGAGCGCGTTCGCCCCCGTGATCTCGATCTCGCCCATGTGGCTGACGTCGAAAATCCCCACGGACGATCTGACGGCTCTGTGCTCTTCGATGATGCTCGTATACTGAATGGGCATCTCCCAGCCGCCGAACTCGACAAGCTTAGCCCCTAAACGTCTATGGGCCTCATAGAGCGGAGTGCGCTTCAAGGCCATACGTGCAGCTCCTTTCTGAATCTTAGAGGATCTCTCTCTTGGGTTCACGGGTCATAAGGGCGTTGAGCTGATCGAGAGGGCTGGCGCCCTCGTAGAGCACGGCATACACAGCTTCGGTGATGGGGACTTCGACGGAGTGTCTGTGTGCGAGGGTGCGCACGGCTTGCGTCGCGTAGACGCCCTCCGCGACCATAGACATGCTCTCTAAAATTTCTTGGAGCGATTCCCCCTTGCCGAGCCGATACCCCACCCGGCGGTTCCGTGAGTGCTCGCTGGTGCACGTTGCCACAAGATCGCCCACGCCTGAAAGCCCAAAGAACGTCTCGCGTCGCGCCCCTAACTGCACCCCTAGGCGCACCATCTCTGCCAGCCCTCGGGCAATCAGGGCCGCTTTGGCGTTGTCCCCATAACCCAGTCCGTCGAGAATTCCTGCGGCCAGCGCAATCACGTTCTTCACGACGCCCCCGTACTCCACGCCACGCAGATCGTCGCTGAGATAGACGCGAAATCGCTCGGTCATGAGCGCGCGTTGCAATCTCTCTCCTGTTGTGAGATCTTTGCCGGCGAGCACGACGCTGGTGGGGAAGTCCCGCCCTACTTCTTCGGCGTGGCTGGGACCGGAGAGCGTGAAGATATTCTCTACACCTAGTTCTTGCTGCAAGACACCCGACATGGTGAGCAACGACTCGCGCTCCAGCCCTTTGGCGAGATTGATCCAGGCCTGCGGGTCCGCAGAGGTCTCTCGCAGGGCGCGAGCCGTCTGGCGCATGGCAAACGACGGGACGGCCAAAAAGACAACGTCGGCATCCGCGACGGCGCGGGCAAGATCGCTTGTGATCGCAAGACGCTCCCTAGGCAAACGGACCCCAGGAAGATATTGTCTGTTCTCGCGAAGAGCGTCGAGCTCCTGGGCTAGTTGGGGGCGGCGCGCCCATAAGTGCACGCTATGGCCCTTCTGAGCGAAAAGCCGCGCCAGAGCTGTCCCCCAGCCTCCAGCGCCAATGATTGCGCAGTTCATAAATTGAGCTTAATATATCTGAGGGGGAATGGCAACTCCACCCCTCGGTGAAACTTAGGAGTGATCTCGTTTCTATATACTGGTGTACCAAGCGCCCTGCTGAGGAGGTGATGCTTGGCAGGGTAGCTATTTCAAGCACTATCGGAAGGGGGTATCCCTTCCAAAAGGAGGATCTTCATGAAGCGTCTCAGCCTTGTCGTGTTGGGGGTTGTCTTGATGGGCTTGTTTGGGGTAAGCCCAAGCTTCAGCCAAGGACAACCGTCGCCGTTAGGGATCGTCATCCAACCCACCGAGTTTCAAGCGTTTATCTCCGTGAGCCGTCCCGTCTGTGCCGTCGGTCAGACTATCGAGATTTACTATCGTGCCAACGAAGCGCCGTATTACGCGTACATTCTTGACATCCAAGGCAACAATGTCACCCGCTTACTTCCCAACCGCTTCGAACCGAACAACTACGTGACCGATACTAACCAGCGGACTCTGCCAGGAGTGACGACGTATCGGCTCGTCTGCTCGCCGCCCTTTGGCCCAGAGTACGTGCAGATCATTGCTTCGACCGAGCGCATTCCGCAGCTTGAGTCCGGCACCGGTGATTTTCCGCTTCTAGGAACCAACCCCCAGGCTGTCGGACAGCAAATTCAGCAAGCGATCCAAGCGATTGTGCCAACGGCAAAGGTCGCTACGGCCGTTGCGAGCCTACAGGTCGTCTCTGGGCAGCCACAACCGCCGACCTGCCCGCCGGGCTATGTGGGCACGCCGCCCAATTGCGTGCCGGCCCAACCCCAGCCTCAGCCGACTCCAGGGGGATTTAGCGTCCAGCAGGTGATCACGCCAGGATCGGCGCAGTTTGCTCAGCTGTCTGTGCAGATCATGGCCAAGCTCCAAGCCGCTGGCTTGGCA
>JBEPZC010000137.1:0-3516 GCA_041641035.1 Candidatus Bipolaricaulota bacterium | reverse complement strand
GAGCTGATTTTTATATTCACTCCCATCTCGGCAGCGATGATCAGCGCGAGGGTGGTCTTGCCCAAGCCCGGCGGACCGTGCAACAGTATATGATCCAAGACGTCGCCGCGAGCGCGCGCCGCCTCCATGTAGAGCTGCAATTGCTCCTTGAGCCGTTTTTGCCCGATGAATTCCGACAGTCGGTGTGGGCGCAGCGAAAGAGTCGTCTGATCTTCGTCCAGCTCGTCCCCCCGCAGAATCGCTTCGCGCGGCATACTGTCATTCTACCCATCGAGCGAAACGTCGGCAAATCTCTTGCACCGGCTCAACCCTCCTGGCACAATGGGAGAGCCATGCTCGATCAAGTCCGCAAGACCATCAAGCGCTATCAGATGCTCGCCCCTGGAGACAAGGTCTTGGTAGCGGTCTCCGGCGGCGTGGACTCGGTCGTCTTGCTCCATGTGCTCACAGAGCTCAAAAAAGAGCTGAAGCTCACACTCGCCGTGGCGCACCTCGATCACGGGATTCGCCCAGAGTCGGCTCAGGACGCCGAATTTGTGAGAGAGCTCGCGCAAACCCTCCAGCTCGGGTTTTACACAGAGCGCGCCGATGTGCCCGCCTATGCCCAAGCGAAAAAGCTCTCGCTCGAAGTCGCAGCGCGCCAGGTGCGCTATCAGTTTTTGGAGAAGACGGCTCAAGCGCATAAATTCAAGAAGATCGCTCTTGGGCACTCGCTCAACGACCAAGCCGAAACCCTCCTGATGAGGCTCCTGCGCGGCTCCGGGCTTGAGGGGCTCGCAGGGATTCCCCCTGTGCGCTCTACTCAGTGCTGTCAGTACATCCGTCCATTGATCGAGTGCACTCGTGAACAGATCGAAGCGTTCGCTCGGGCTCAGAAACTGCGCTGGCGCGAGGACATCACCAACTACGATACGACAATTCTGCGCAATAAGATCCGCCATAAGCTCATTCCCATCTTGAGAGAGTATAATCCCAATCTACTTGAGGCGCTGGGACGTACGGCTCGATTGCTCGGCCAAGCAGCAGAACATCTGGAACGCGAAGCGGATCGCGCCTTGACTGAGCTTGTTTGCGAAAGAAGCTCCTGCGAGCTTGTGCTCGATCTGAAGAGATTTATAAAGCTCCCCCCATATCTTCAGGCGCTTGCGCTGCGTCGGGCTGTCTTCACTCTCGATGCTTATAGTGAGCTGGAGGCCGCGCACATCGAAGCTGTGCTCTCATGGGTCTCCCGTCGTGGTGAGGGCGGGCTGTCTCTGCCTGCGGGCGTGAGAGTTCTGCGACGCCATAATCAATTGGTCATCACGACGCGCCCGACTCCAATCCCCAAGCGCTTTGAGTATCTGCTTCCTGTGCCTGGCGAGACGGTCGTTACGGAGATCGGCTGGCGGTTTGGGGCGGTTTTCCAGTCGCGGGTTCCGGAGCTTGAAGATTCCAAGGCCTTGCGCATCTTTCTCGACGCCGACAAGATTCAAGGGGCTTTGGTCGTGCGCAACCGCCGCCCTGGGGATCGGATTCACCTCAAAGGAGGCACGAAGAAGCTACAAGACTTCTTCATTGACAGAAAGATCCCGCGCGAGGCCCGAGACACCATCCCCTTGATTTGTGATGAGAATGCAGTAATATGGATCGTCGGTGAGGCTGTCAACGTAGCGTATCGCGCGACAGCTCAAACCCAGAGAATCATAGAGATCATAGCCGAACGAACGTAAAGGAGCTCCATGGGCACCATTGTTCTTACGACCATCGCGTTTATAGTGACTATTGGGTTTCTAGTCATGATCCATGAGGGGGGGCATTTTGCAGCGGCGCGCCTCTTTGGCGTGTGGGTCCATCAATTTGCTATTGGCATGGGGCCATCCCTCTGGCGGCGCAAGGGCCGCGAGACCGAATACTCTATTAGAATCTTCCCCATTGGGGGCTACGTGCGCATGGCTGGGGAAGACCGCGAGAGCGAAGAAGACCAAGCTGTCCCCCCAGAGCGACTCTTCACATCGAAGCCCGCCTGGCAACGGATGATCATCGTCTTTGCCGGGCCGGTGATGAACATCATCGCCGCGATCTTTCTGATGATTATGATCGTCTGGGCATTTGGGCTCCCCTATTTGGAAGTCGCGGAGCTTGTCCCTCTGCCCGATGGGAGCCCCAGCCCTTCGCAAGGGATCATTGAAATTGGCGACAGAATCGAGAGAGCCAATGGAAGGATGATCTACTCGGCTCAACAGCTTCAGCAGATCATCCGCAATTCAGCTGGGCAGACGGTTACTCTGGAATTACTGCGCAACAACGAACATCGCACGGTAACGGTGCAGCCGGTGTGGTCGGAGCGCGACGGGCGCTCTATCATTGGGGTCAAGTTTGCGCCTGTGTCCACGAGCAATGTCATTGCGAAGCTTGAGCCCGATTCGTTCTTGGCCCAGCAAGGGCTCCAAGTGGGCGACCGCATCCTCTCGATTAACGGTGTGCCCATCTGGAGCTTCTGGCAGATGCGGGAGCTCTTGCTCAACGCTCAGAGTGCTGTGCTTGTCGTCCAACGCGGCGAGCAAGAGCTCGAACTCCCTCTCGAAGTAGCGGGGCGGACAGAGCTGGAGCTCTTCAGCGGCTTCGAGCCGCAAGTGCTGATGCGGCGTGTCTCTGTGGGGCAGACGATCATCGTTGGGGCGAAGCGCTCCTGGGATACGGTCGTCGCGATCTTCGAGTGGCTGAGGAACCTTCCAGGCCGTCTTGGGCAAGCCAGCGGAGAGATTCGAGGGCCATTTGGGATCTTCGAGGTCATAGGGCAATCTCTGCAGTTTGGCCTGATGTCGTTGTTGCTTGTCGTCGCGGTGCTCAGTCTGAATTTGGGGCTGTTCAATCTTTTGCCGATCCCGGCGCTCGACGGCAGCCGCATTCTCTTTCTGCTCATCGAAATGATCCGCAGGAAGCCCATCCCGCCCGAAAAAGAGGGGTTCATTCACTATATCGGCTTCATTCTTCTGATCGGGCTGATCTTGCTTGTCACCTATAATGACATCATGCGGTTCTTTGGGAAGTGAGCAACGCTACAACCCAGGCGGCAATCCCCTCACGCCGTCCTAGTGCGCCCAGCCCTTCCGGCGTCGTCGCCTTGATACTGATCTGGGAGGTCGCAAGCCCTAGAGTCTGGGCGATCTTCTCGCGCATCGCTGGGATATACGGTGCGATCTTCGGTTCTTGAGCGATCACTGTCGCGTCAATGTTTGCGATAGCGAAGCCGGCTGCGTTGATCTTCCTGTGCACTTCGGTCAAGAGCACGGTGCTTGAGATATCTTTATAGCGTTCATCGGAATTGGGGAAATGGTGTCCGATATCGCCGAGGGCAGCCGCGCCAAGTAGCGCGTCGCAGATTGCGTGCAGCAGGACATCAGCATCGGAGTGTCCAACCAGCCCCACTTCGTAAGGGATTTCAATGCCCCCTAAGATGAGCTTGCGTCCCGAAGAGAATTTGTGAAAATCTACGCCGATGCCGGCGCGCATGCTCTTATTATATCAAAATCGAGC
>JBEPZC010000136.1:0-3521 GCA_041641035.1 Candidatus Bipolaricaulota bacterium | reverse complement strand
ACGATGCAAGAGGTCATCCTGACCCCAGAAGGCTACGAGCTCAAGAAGAAGAAGCTCGAAGAGTATAGAAGGATTCTCTACGAAGAGCTGCCCAAGAAGCTCAAGATTGCCAAGGAGCACGGGGCGGAGCTGCGGGAGAACAAAGAGTATTTAGACATCAAGCGCGAGCAAGATTACTACGAAGCCGAGGTGCGCCGCTTGGAAGAGCTACTCGAGAAGGCCATAGTCTTGGATGAGAGCCAGATCAGCACCAAGACCGTGGGGTTGGGCTCACACGTGATCCTGAAGGACTTGAAGACCAACAAGACCGAAACGTATGAGCTGGTCAGCCCTGCTGAGGCCGATCCTGAACAGAACAAGATCTCGACGGAGTCGCCGGTGGGCCGCGCCCTCATGGGGCAGCGAAAAGGCTCTGAGATCGTCGTCGAGACCCCACGCGGCGTCGTACGCTACAAGATCTTGGGCATCGAACGCTAAGAAAATTCCCCTCCCAAGTGGGATCTCATGGACACGAGCAATCCCCTCCGCGAAGAGCGCCTCCGCAAGCTGAAAGAGTGGCGGCAGCGAGGCATTGACCCTTACCCGACACGGTTTGCGCGCACCCATCTTGCCGAAGAGCTGCAGAAGAGCTTTCGCGATCTGCCTGCCGGTCAGGAGAGCACCACCTACGCACGCGTGGCCGGACGAGTCACCGCCCGCAGGGTGATGGGCGGCGCCTCTTTCTTAGATCTGCGCGATGGCTCAGGACGCATCCAGCTCCACGGCACAGCCGATCTCCTAGGGGATGAACGCTATGAACTCTTTACCCAGATAGATATTGGGGATTTCTTGGGGGTCTCAGGGTTGGTCTTTCGCACCAAGAAGGGCGAGCTCTCCGTGCGCGTCGAAGAATTCACGCTGTTGGCGAAGGCGCTGCGCCCCCTGCCCGAGAAGTGGCACGGCCTCCACGATCCAGAGATCCGCTACCGTCAGCGCTATCTCGATTTGATAGCCAACGAGCACGCCCGCCGGATCGCGATCACCCGCAGCCGCATCGTCAGCGCCATGAGAAGATTCTTAGAGAGCGAGGGCTTCCTAGAAGTCGAGACCCCTATCTTGCAGCCCCTCTACGGCGGCGCCGCAGCGAAACCGTTTACGACCTATCACAACGCCCTGGACATGACACTCTATCTGAGAATCTCCGACGAGCTCTACCTCAAGCGTCTCATTATCGGGGGGTTAGAGAAGGTCTACGAGATCGGCAAAGACTTCCGCAACGAGGGCATCAGCACCAAGCACAACCCCGAATTCACCCAGATGGAATGCTACTGGGCCTACGCAGACTATACCGATATGATGGCCCTCACAGAGAGAATGATCTGCGGGATCGCTCAAGAAGTCTTAGGCTCGACGCGCATTCTCTATCAAGGCCATGAGATAGACTTAACTCCCCCGTGGAAGCGCATCAGCTTCCGTGAAGCGATCTTGGAGCACACCGGCATTGACATTGAAAAATTCCCCACGCTCCCGCAGCTGCGCGCAGAGATCGCACGCAGAAATCTCACCGTAGACCCCCAGCCGACCTGGGGCAAGCAAGTCGACGAATTATTGAAGACCTATGTCGAACCGAAGCTCATCCAGCCCACGTTCGTGGTGGATTACCCTCTAGAGCTTTCGCCTCTAGCAAAGAAGAAGCCGGACAATCCCAACTTTGTTGAGCGCTTTGAGCCGTTCATCGGGGCGATGGAGTTTGGGAACGCTTTTTCTGAGCTGAACGACCCCATTGATCAACGAGAACGATTCCTCGCGCAAGAGGCCTCACGCCGCGCCGGCGACGAGGAGACGCAGCCCCTAGACGAAGATTTTTTGATTGCCCTCGAGCACGGCATGCCCCCCACAGGGGGCCTAGGTATCGGCATAGATAGACTCACCATGATCTTGACGGATGCGCCGTCCATCCGTGAAGTCATTCTCTTCCCGACGTTGCGCCCAAAAAGCGAAGGAGGAGCGTAGGAGCACTATGGGCCGGACACAGGCAGCTATACAAAAAAGATTTCTCTCGCTCTATCACTATCTTGCCGATATATTGCCCTATACTATAGTGCTGTGGGACGAGCGGTACCTGCGGTTCGTCAGCGCCAATCGCCTGCTGAAGAAGCTCTCCCCAGCCATGGTCATCGCCACGTATTTTGGGGATGGGTATCTGTGGGCTTTGGTTGGCTTATTTATACTCATCTGGGGAACGCCCCTCGATCGAAAATACGTGATGATCGCCTTCGCCATCACGATCATCAATATTGCTCTGTTTAGAGCCCTGAAGCTCGTCTTCAAGCGCACACGACCGCTCTACATCGCTCCGACACACGACCTTGGCTATCGCCTGCTCGATACGTATTCGTTCCCCTCAGGCCACGCGACGACATCGTTCGGGATTGCTTATGTGTTGTCGCATTTTTACCCGATACTGCCGGTGCAGCTTGCGGCGTACAGCGCCGCAAGCGTCATTGCGATCTCGCGCATCCACGTAGCTGAGCATTACCCATCCGACGTCATCAGCGGCGCGTTGCTCGGCATGCTCTCCAGTGGATTTCTCCTCCCCATATTCGAAAGGATCCTACGACTATGAAAACCCAGAACGTTCACGAGCTGATTGCTCGCTATACTCCACAAGAGGTGCACTACTATAACGATGCCACAACGGGCCTCAAGGCGCTCATCGTCATCCATAGCACGGCTCTGGGGCCAGCGACCGGCGGGACGCGCTTCTATCCCTATCCAAGCTGGGAAGCAGCCCTCGAGGACGCGCTCAAGCTCGCTCAAGCGATGAGCTACAAGTGTGCTCTCGCTGAGCTGCCCTTTGGCGGGGGCAAGGGCGTCATTTTAGGCGACCCCAAGCGCGACAAGACCCCGCAGCTCTTGCGCGCTTACGCGCGCGTCGTCCAGCAGTTCAACGGCCGCTTCACGACTGGCGAAGAGATGGGGATCACCGCTGAAGACCTCAAGGTCATGATAGGAGAGACGCAATTTGTAGCTGGAGCCAAGGGCATCACACACGATCTGTCCCCCGTCACCGCACAAGGGGTCCTATACGGCCTCAAGGCGTGCTTCCAGGTGGTCTTCGGCAACAGTTCTCTGCAGGGGCGCACGCTCGCCGTGCAGGGGGCGGGCAAAGTCGGGTATCATCTCATCAAGCTCTTGGCTGCTGAAGGGGCAAAGGTCTTCGTCAGCGACATTGACCGTCGCGCGCTCGATGCCGTTCATAGCGAATTCGGCGTAAAAATTGTCGAACCCCCTGAGGCGATCTATGCCCTCGAATGCGATGCGTTCGTGCCGTGTGCTCTTGGGGGGATTATCAACGACACGACGTTGCCCCTGCTCAACTGCAAGATCGTCGCCGGCTCGGCGAACAATCAGCTGAAAGAGCCGCGACACGGCGATAGACTGCACGAGTTTGGGATTCTCTATGCACCTGATTATGTCATCAACGCTGGGGGGCTCATTGCAGCCGTGCAAGATCTTATGGGAGGGTCTTTAGAGAAAGC
>JBEPZC010000135.1:0-3527 GCA_041641035.1 Candidatus Bipolaricaulota bacterium | reverse complement strand
GTAGCGACAACCCGCCCCGAGACAATGCTGGGCGACACCGGGGTCGCTGTCCATCCCAACGATGGGCGCTATCAAGAGCTGATCGGGAAGTTTGTGATCTTGCCCCTGCTTCAACGCAGGATTCCCATTATCGCCGACGAGGCGGTGGACAAGGAGTTCGGCACCGGTGCGGTGAAGGTGACGCCGGGGCACGACCAGACGGACTTTGAGATCGGGCGGCGCCACGGGCTGAAGATCATCAATATCTTCAATAAAGACGCGACGACGAACGAGCATGCCGGACCCTATAAGAATCTCGATCGTGCCGTGGCGCGCCAGCGCGTCCTAGAAGACCTCAAAGCTCAAGGGCTTCTAGAGCGCGTCGAGAAGCATATCCACGCGGTCGGGCACTGCCAACGGTGTCATACCGTGATCGAGCCGCTCATCTCTACTCAATGGTTCGTGCGCATGAAAGAGCTTGCCGAACCAGCGATCAAAGTGATCGAGTCGGGCGAAATTCAGTTTATTCCCGAGCGCTGGACGAAGGTCTATTTCGACTGGATGCGCAATATTCGCGATTGGCCAATCTCACGACAACTGTGGTGGGGCCATCGCATCCCGGCATGGCACTGCCTTGACTGCAAAGCGATCACCGTGGCTCGGCAAGCGCCACCCTCCTGCTCCGCGTGCCATTCTAAGAATATCCAGCAGGACGAAGACGTCTTGGACACCTGGTTCAGTTCAGCGCTGTGGCCTTTCTCCGTTATGGGCTGGCCGGAAGAGACCCCTGAACTGAAATATTTCTACCCTACTCAGCTGCTCAGCACTGGGCATGATATCATCTTCTTCTGGGTGGCGCGCATGATCATAATGGGATTGCATTTTATGAAGAAGATCCCGTTTGAGCGGGTCTTCTTCCACCCCATTATTAAGGACGAGCATGGCCAGAAGATGAGCAAGTCCAAGGGGAACGTCATTGACCCCTTGCAGATGAAAGAGAAGTACGGCATGGACGCGCTGCGGCTGACGCTGGCGGCACTCTGCGCCCAGGGCAAAGAGATGCGGCTCTTCGTCCAAGATATCGAAGGGTACAAGAAGTTTTTGAACAAACTCTGGAACGCCGCACGGTTCTCGCTGATGCATGTGGACCCCTCCTCGAGCCCCTCCCCAGGGCAGCCAGAGAAGAGACCCTTGGAAGATCGCTGGATTCTCTCGCGGCTGAGTCGAGCTATCGCGCAGACGCGCGCCAGCTTAGATCGCTACGAGTTCAACCAAGCCGCCAAAGGCTTATATGACTTCGTCTGGCATGATTTTTGCGATTGGTATCTTGAGATGGTCAAGACGCGCCTGTACGGCTCCGATCCCACAGCGCGTGCCCAAGCCCAGGGCGTGCTCCTGATGGTGCTCACAGATATTCTGAAGCTCTTGCACCCGTTCATCCCGTTCATCACCGAGGAGATCTGGCAGCGACTCCCCAACAAGACAGCCGACAGCGTGATGATCGCTGAGTATCCCAAAGAGCACCCAGAATGGATAGACGAGCAGGCTGAGCAGACCATGCAGAAACTTCAAGCCCTCATCACAGCGATTCGCACGATCCGCTCGGAGATGAACGTGCCGCCTCAAAAGAAAGCCAAAGTCTTCATCAAAGCTGAGGCGCAGCAGGTTCAGCAGCTGGTGCACGATTATAAGGTCTTCTTTGAGGAGCTCGCTCACACGAGCGAGGTGATCGTCGGGCCGAGCGTCGAGCGCCCCACGAGCGCACCACGGATGGTCTTGGAGTGGGCTGAAGTCTTTGTGCCGTTGGAAGGGCTGCTGGATCTTCAGAAAGAGCGCAAGCGCTTGCGCCAAGAGCTGCAAGAGGCGCGCGCAGGACTTGAAGCGACGCTGCGCAAGCTCGACAACCCCGACTTCTTGGAGCGCGCCCCCGCTGAAGTGATAGAAAAAGAGAAGCGCAAGGCGCAAGAGTTCAGAGAGAAAGTCGAACGGTTAGAGCAGAATCTGCAGCTGTTGCAAGACTCGTGAGCGCCCCGTGGATCAAGCCATCGCCTATCTGAAGAGATTGCCATACACTGAGGTCAAGCCTGGCCTCTCCCGCATTCACGCGCTTCTTGAAGCCGTGGGCAACCCCCACAAGGAACTTCGTGCAGTGCACATCGCTGGGACGAACGGCAAGGGCTCGGTCGCTGTCATGCTTGCCCACATCTTGCAGAGTGCTGGATATCGCGTGGGGCTCTATACGTCCCCTCATCTGATCAGCTACTGCGAGAGGATCCAAATCGGTCAGACCCCAATATCAGAGCGCGAGTTTGTGCAGCTTGCCGATGAGCTGATGCCCATTGCTGACTCTCTGATAGATAAGCCCACCCAGTTTGAGTTTTTAACAGCGGTAGCGTTTCTCTCTTTCGCGCGCCACAAGATAGATATAGCTGTTGTTGAGGTCGGTTTGGGGGGGCGCTTCGACGCGACAAACGTGATCACCCCCCTTGTGAGCGTGCTCACCAACGTCGAACTCGACCACACGGATTTGCTAGGGACCACAAGAGAGCAGATCGCGTGGGAGAAGGCCGGGATTGTGAAAAGAGACGTGCCATTAGTGACAGGGGAGCGCGACGGAGAGGCTTTCAGAGTGATCGAGCGCGAGTGTGCTGCTGTGGGAGCGCCGCTCATCTTGGCTCGTGAGTGGGCGCGACGGACGGATTTCACGTGGGAGTATCAAGAGTTCCACGTCGAATCTTTGGGGAGGGTGCGCTTGAAGCTTTTAGGTGGCTACCAGCAAGAGAATCTCAATGTCGCTCTTGAAGCGCTCGCCGTGCTTCGACAATCGCTCGCGATTCCTGAAGGGGCTGTATGGGAGGGATTAGAGCGAGCACGCTGGCCGGGGCGTTTCGAGGTCGTGCAGAGAGAGCCATATGTGATCGTGCTCGATGGTGCGCACAACCCTCATGCTGTCAGAGCTCTGCGGGACGACCTGCGGCGCTATCGCGAAAAATATCGTATACAAAAGAGCGTATTGCTCTTTGGTGTATTGAGAGATAAAGACTATCAGGCTATGGCTCAGACGCTCTTCCCAGAGTTTGACGAGATCATCTTCGTGAAGCCAGACTCGCCCCGCGCTCTTGACCCGGAGGTGCTGCGCCCGTGGGCTCCCCATGCTAAGATATATCCAGATGTGGGAGCTGGGTTTACGGCAGCCTGCGAAACGAAGCCCGAACTGCTCTGTGTAACGGGATCGCTCTATCTTGTGGGCGCGGTCAAGAGAGTGTTCGTATGAGAGACCTTGTTCCCAGGACGATCACAGCGATTGTCGCGATAGCGATTGTCGTGGTATCGCTGGTGCTAGGGTGGGTGTGGAGGAGCATTTGGCCAGTGGCGCTGCTGGGGGCGTTTGTCGTTGGGGTTGCGTCGTGGGAGTACGTGCACCTGCTAGAACGCAATGGCATCGCACTGAATCGCTTTTTCTTTGTCAGCTCGGCCGTGCTGGTGATGCTCGCCTACGGGACGCCGGAAGCAGCGTTTGGCGATCTCGTGCTGTGGGCAGTGCTGGT
>JBEPZC010000134.1:0-3539 GCA_041641035.1 Candidatus Bipolaricaulota bacterium | reverse complement strand
GGCTGTGCGACGCCCCCTGCGTCGGCGCGATCTCCCGCGAGGAGTATGGCAAGCTCGTAGAAGAAGCGGCGCTCTTTCTGCGCGGGCGCAAGGACGCGCTCATCGAGCAGTTACGGGCGCGCATGGCCGAAGCCTCGCAGCGTCTTGAGTTTGAGCGTGCAGCGCGCCTGCGCGATACTATCGCAGCGTTAGAGAAACTCTCCTTGGGACACCACGAGCTTGTTGGGCGCCCCATCGAGCGCGACCTGATCGGCTACGCCATCGGAGACGGCACGGCATGCATACAAGTCTTCTTCATGCGTGGCGGCAGGCTCGTGGGCCGCGAGAGCTTCTTCGCCGATGCCCCACCGCACACAAGCCCCTCCGAGCTGCTGACAGCGTTCGTCAAGCAATATTACGGCAAGACGCAGCAGATCCCCAAAGAGATTCTCGTGCCCTGCGCTCTCGACGAACCTGAAGCGATTGGGCGCTGGCTGGCGGAGCGCCGTGGCGGCTCAGTCTCACTGAGAGTGATCACGCGCGGGCCGACGCGCAAACTCTTGGAGTTGGTAGCACACAACGCCGAGCTGGCCCTGCGCACGCACAGCTCTCCCACATACGACGACGCCCTGCACGAACTCCAAAGCGTCCTTGGGTTGGCAGCTCCCCCGCGGCGCATCGAAGCCTATGATATCTCGAATCTCTATGGCCAGCACGCCGTCGGCTCGATGGTCGTCTTCTGGGACGGTTCCCCAAAGAGATCGGAGTATCGTCGGTTTCGCGTGGAGGCTGTAGTGGGCATTGACGACTTTGCCATGATCGCCGAAGTGGTGAGGCGTCGGCTAGAGCGAGCGCGCCAAGGCGATGAGCGATTCTTGCCCTTGCCCGATCTCATTCTCATAGATGGGGGCAGGGGCCAGCTCAGCGCGGCGCGGACGGTTCTGCGCCAGCTCAACTATGAGCAAATCCCCACGATAGCTCTTGCCAAGGAGCACGAGCACATCTTTGTCGAGCACCGTGCGCGGCCCATCGTGCTCCCGCGGGAGTCGTCGGCGTTGCAGCTTCTGCAGCGAATTCGTGATGAGGCCCATCGGTTTGCGCTCGCGTATCATCGGGCGGTGCGCCGCAAGAGATTTTTGGAGTCTGTTCTGGACGAGATCGAGGGGCTTGGGCCCAAGCGCAAGGCTCGGCTGCTGGAGAGATTCGGGTCGGTGCATGGGATTCGGCGTGCTAGCGTCGAAGAGCTTTGTGAGGTGATCCCTGAGGCTCTGGCGCGACGGCTCTATGACGCGCTTCGTGCTAAGCCGTCCGCACGGTCACGTGTGGACCAGACAGATGGCTCACCCTCATGAGACGCTCCCCCTTGAGGGCGCCTGTGCTCTCCCCTAGACTCAAGCACGATCGGTATGACGACTGCAAGGCTGTTCCAGGCGGCGGTGCCATTTCGACCCGAGGCTGATTTTGAAGGGGATCGGCTGTGGAAGTGGATCGGAGAGGTTGCTGAGCGAGTGCGGTATCGGGGTGGGGAGTGGATTCATCAAGGGCACGATGTGTCAGATGCGATCTATCTTATTTGTCGTGGGCGGGTGGGGATTGCGGTTGGGGAGGAGGGGGCGATATTGGGGGCTGGGGAGTTATTTGGGGAGTTATTCTTTGACGAAGAGGAGTTGAGGGGGAGCTATTTAGCGCGGGCGTTAGAGGAGAGTGAGGTGTGGGTGATGCGGCGGGAGCGGGTGTGGGAGGTTATTGGGGAGAGGGTGCGGGGGTCGTTGCGGGGTCTGATCGCCTATAAGCGTGATCTTATCTTTATCTTCAAATGATTTTCGATGATTGAGCTTAGAGAGCACGGAAGGTGTCAAGGGAGCCTTCCGCGCTTTTTGTTTTATACCACACTGGTTCAATTAAAAGACAAGCGCGGAGGCACGCCTCTCGTCGGCGTTCTCGTTACAATACCACACTGGTCCAATTAAAAGGAGATTTCAAAGGTCAGCTGTGGGAGCTCCAAAGGTATGACAGTAGCTTCCATGAAGCGGTGTTCCGACCTCTCAAGCCGGATTTGCATGACGTTTCAGAGCTGAAGCCACTGTTCGTTGAAGCATATCAGTATGTTTCTGGGCAAAGGTGATTGACTCCAAGATTCCTGCTGCCTAACCCGACGTCGCGCAGGATTACCCCTGAAGACAGAGGATGTGAGAGAGATACCCCATCGAGACAGTGACCGGAACCTGGTGTACTTCACGCTCACTGTCACGACTAGGCGCGCGCCGGTCGGTACCATCCACGTACGATACGGATGAGTGATATTGCAATCACAGAATCCCTACGTTATAATTCTGCCGTGAGCACCCAAGTCACCAAAGAAGAATCACCCCAACAGTCAGAGAATAAGCCCATCTCAGTCGTCCCTACCCACAGCGTCCACGTCCCCGGCCTCGCCGGCGCACGCCTGCCCCAAACCTTCAAATCCCTACAACACAGAAATTATCGGCTCTTCTGGACCGGCCAGCTCATCTCCCTCACCGGAACCTGGATGCAGTCCATCGCCCAGGGCTGGCTCGTCTACTTGCTGACAAAATCCGCGCTCAACCTGGGCATCGTCAGCTTCTCGCAGTTCCTGCCCGTCCTGCTCTTCACGCTCTTAGGCGGCGTCGCCGCCGATCGCTTCGACCGCCACAAACTCGTGATCCTCACCCAGAGCGCCTCCCTCGTCCAAGCCTCCATCTTGGCTGCGCTCACCGTGACCGGCGCCATCGAGGTCTGGCATATCATCGCCTTGGCTTTCCTGCTGGGAACTATCAATGCCTTCGATACCCCAGCACGCCAATCGCTCATCCATGAGCTGGTCAGTAAAGAAGACCTCATGAACGCCATCGCTCTCAATTCGACGGCGTTCAACGGGACGCGCATCGTTGGGCCGGCTATCGCCGGGACGCTGCTGGGAGCGCTCAGCACATGGCTCAGCTCTCAGTTCGCCCTCCCCTCCGAGACCGCAAGTCGGATCGCGGTGGGCGTCTGCTTCGCTCTCAATGCCCTGTCGTACTCGGCAGTGATCGTGGGCTTGCTGCTCATGGATCGCCGCCCATCCCACAATACCAACAACCACGAACCGGTCTGGAGGAGCTTATGGGCTGGACTCGATTACGCGCGACGCGATAGGAGGGTGCTCGCCTTACTGATCTTGATGGGGGTCTCGAGTATCTTTGGGTTTTCGTATATGACGCTCATGCCCCTCTACGCTGGGGAGATCCTGAAGGTGGGCCCCCAAGGGTACGGCTTCTTGATGGCCGCTGCGGGGGTGGGCGCGCTCTCAGGAGCATTGATTTTAGCTTCGCTCGGAAATTATCAGCGCAAGGGGCTCTTGCTCACTGTGGGAAACTTCGTCTTCCCCGTGATGCTCCTGATCTTCGCGCAGTCGAAGATCTTCCCGCTCTCACTGATAGCATTAGTGGGCTTTGGCTGGGGGCTGATCACCCAGAACGCCCTCACCAATACGCTGCTGCAGACCATCGTGCCCGGCGAGCTGCGCGGGCGCATTCTCAGTCTGTACACGCTTATGTTCA
>JBEPZC010000133.1:0-3554 GCA_041641035.1 Candidatus Bipolaricaulota bacterium | reverse complement strand
AACGCTCAGCTTGGTAGGGCTGGTGTCGTCGAAGACGGCCATCTTCTTGCTCCCGATGACCACAAGCTTACGAATCTTTTGCGGGTCGAGCCAGCTCGCGTGGATGTGCCCCAGGATTCCGTTTGGGAATTCGAGCGTGACAAAGACCATATCGTCAATATCTTTTTGTAAGTAGCACGCCCCGTGAGCTCGAACGCGCACAGGCTCTTTATCTAGCAGATAGAGCATGACAGAGATATCGTGTGGGGTGAGGCTCCACAGGGCGTTCTCCTCGGTGCGGATCACCCCGAGATTGAGCCGCTGACTATACAGACAGAAGATATCGCCCAGGTCTCCATCTTGAATAATTTGCTTGAGTCGCTCAACCGCAGGATGATACTCCAACAGATGGTCCACCATGAGCACGCGCTCTTTGCGCTCCGCAAGCTCGACCAGCTCTTGCGCTTCGGCGGAGCGCAGCGCGATGGGTTTTTCGACGAAGACGTGCTTGCCCGTAAGTAGGGCTTGACGCGACAGTTCATAGTGTGTGACCACCGGCGTCGCGATGACAAGGGCATCGACAAGAGGATCTTCTAGGAGCACTGAAAAGTCTGAAGTTATCTGAATATGTGGGTATTGTGTGCGCAGTTCTTGCAAGCGCTGTAGATCGGCGTCGCAGGCGATGACGCGCTCTTCGCTCAGAAGGGAGCAGAAGTTTCTCAGCAGATTTCTGCCCCAGTTGCCCACGCCGACGACGGCCAGCTTACTTTGAGCTCTCATAGCGATGGGGAGCACCCAGACGAAAGACATGGGGGGCTGACAAGCCCTTGAGCGCGTTGCGCGTATCATAAATCAACGGCGCATGCTGAACGACTAATTTATAATCAACGTTGGAGTGATCGGTTGTGATGATGACGAGATCAGACTCTTTGAGGGTGTGTGGGGTCAACGGAACCGACGAATACTCTTGATCTGCGATGCGACAGCGCGGGATATATGGGTCGTGATACACAATGTGAGCGCCCCACTTCAAAAGATGCTGAGCGACCTTGAGGGCTGGGGACTCGCGCAGGTCGTCCACGTCTTTCTTGTACGCGACTCCCAACAAGAGCACGCGCGCGCCGTTGAGACACTTCTTATGGTTATTCAGAATCTCAGCGGCTCGCGAGACGATATACTCGGGCATCGAATCATTGATCTCCCCGGCAAGCTCAATGAAGCGCGTCGCAAAGTCATACTCTCTAGCCTTCCATTCGAGATAGAATGGGTCGAGGGGGATACAATTATGCACGACCATTCCCCCAGATGTTGCGAACGTGTGAGTTTTGGCTACTTCCATGCTGTAGACAGGCGCATCGCTGCTTGGCTGTGATTCGATTTGGGTCACCTTTAGGGTAAAGTGTCCCTCAGATTTTTCAAAATGATAGCGATGGATCTTTTTTGTCCTTTGGGAGAGGGCGGTTTCGAGTTTCTTACGTTTCGAGGGTGAGAGGAGGTTGAGGAGCTGTTCGACTTGGTCAGCTCCGAAGACTTTGACGACGTGCAGTGGCCTCGTTTGGCATTTCGCATTCTGTACTTTGCGAGCGGGAACGATTCCTAGCTTCTGGAGCAAGAGGCATACTTCCTCAGCTAGGGTGTTATTGCACGTGCCAAATCCAATCATAGTTCTATGGCCTTGGATCTCGACCCAGCCGTCACCACGAAGGAGTCCGCTCAAAAAAGCGCGGATGCGAGGGGCATCGAGATGGAAGACCAGGGGCGGGACTCGGGCAGAATAGGAGTTGCGTCCACAGCCAAGCACGTCCGTGAGGAGCCATCCGAAGATGCGCGATGAGACCTTCACATGACGGGTTTTCCCCTGCTTGTAGAGAGAATACTGAATGCCAAGCCGGTCCAATATAGAAGTAAGGTCCTCTATCAGCTCTGTTTCCTGGCGATGGAAGGTGAACCGGATACGATTAGATTTATCAGTAGTCAAGCAACCTTCAGCTACGTAGTACCCCAACAACCGTAAGAAATCTGGGGTTAAAGTAATGACCGCGGGGATAAGGGTGATTCTCCCGCGCCCGGTGTAGAGACGGAGGGTTGTTCGAGGTAAGGTAAGCTTTGCCTCCACTTGGAGGTAGAGAGGGAGTGGTAGATAGTTTCGCCGAATATACTCATACCGGATCTCATAGGGAATGCCAAGCTTGCGAAGCTCTCGATCAAGTATTTTCTTTTGTCTTTGTTCTTTGAAGAATCTCCCCCACGGCTTCACCCGAACGTCGGAGAAGAGCGTTCCGCAGGGAAAATGTTGGAGTGCCTCGATCAGATCAATGGTCATTGGCTCACTGTCTTGGGGATAAGCAGCGATGAATGGCAATTCATCTCCGACTTGAAGTTGGCAAGCTGGCTTGAGTATCCACTCACTGCCGCGGCGTACCACCATAGGGTGCTTGTCTGTTACGGTGAGTGTTCTACCGAGCTGTGTCCGTATACGGAGCTGAGGTCCTGGGTAGCGTCGACGCGAGAGGGCTCTGATTGGTTGCCAGCTGCTTCGTTGCCGTTGGGGATCCCAAGCCAATGCCTGTATCCCATTGTTGAGGAAGAGAACCCCATCTTGATTGCCGGCCTGATACCGAGCGAATAACTCAGCAAGCGTCACTGCGCGAATCTGGTTGTCCTCTTTAATGAAGACGTGTTCAGAGCCGTGCAGGCAATGACCGCCTATGCCCGGACCAGGATAGAAGGGCATAAACCCGAAGGGCTTGGTGCTCGCTGCTTCGATCACTTCCCAGATGTCAATGCCCATCTTGTCGCAGAGCATAGCTAATTCATTGACCAGCGAGACGTTCACGATTCTGAAAATATTCTCTAAAAGCTTGGTCATCTCTGCGACGCGAGGGGAGGAGACTGTTAAGACTTTCTCTTGGATGATCGTCTCATAGAGCGTCTTAGCGATCTCGGTGCAGCGTGGGGTGACGCCGCCGACGACTTTGGGCGTGTTCTTTACTTTAAATTGGCGATTTCCGGGGTCGACGCGCTCCGGCGAGAACGCCAGAAAGAAATCTTCGCCGACTTTCAAGCCCCGACCTTCGATCTTGGGCAGGAGGATCTCTTCGGTTGTACCCGGATAGGTCGTGCTCTCCAGCACCATCAGTTGGTTCTTTTTCAGATAGGGCAGAGATTGATCCACGACATACTCAATGTAGCTCGTATCAGGCTGCTTGTTTTTGCCCAAGGGTGTGGGGACGCAGAGCGTGATGACATCGGCTTGAGCGACAGGGGAGTAATCTGGTGGGCCTTGCACGGCGCGAAGTCTTCCCGACTGGACAACATCTGTTAGATCGGCTTCAAGGACGTCGGGGATATAGCTCTCTCCGCGATTGACCTTCTGCACGCGTTCGGGATTGCGCTCGATGCCGATGACGGTGAAGCCGGCTTTGGCCTTCTCGACAGCTAGGGGCAGGCCCACATAGCCCAAGCCCATGACGACGATCTTGGCCTGCTTGGTGCGGATCTTCTCCACCAGATCGAGATAGCTCATTGCTTCTGGGAAGATTGCGGCTCTGTGAGATAGTTGACGAAGAACGCTA
>JBEPZC010000132.1:0-3562 GCA_041641035.1 Candidatus Bipolaricaulota bacterium | reverse complement strand
CGGTAGCGTACATCTTTACAGTTTAGCTATCAAGTTCTTTTTTTACAGATTAACTTATGGATTATTTTCATGAAGTTAGCCTCTAACCCGCAACGATCTGTACTTATATCCTTTTAACATTGTTTGCTCTCCAACACTTCCATTTTCAGAAAAGCCTTGCGGTAAGATGACCTGGCAGTAGCGTTCGGCTTATCCAATCCAAATAAGCAATTCCCTCTTGACACAAGGTAGCCCTCAACCAGTAGATACCACCGCCGATAGGTGCTCGCCGCGCAGCAGTTGGGCGTTGATGGCGACAATGACCGTGCTGAGCGACATGAAAAGCGCCCCAAGGGCCGGGGAGAACAGGATGCCCCAGGGAGCCAGGACGCCTGCCGCCAGCGGCAGCGCAAGGATGTTGTAGCCCGCCGCCCACCACAGGTTCTGAACCATCTTGCGGTAGCTGGCGCGGCTCAGGGCGATGACCTTGACCACATCCAGCGGGTTGCTCTTGACCAGGATCACTCCGGCCGATTCAATGGCTACGTTCGTGCCGCCGCCGATGGCAATGCCGACATCGGCTTTGGTCAAGGCAGGAGCATCGTTGATGCCATCGCCAACCATGGCAACCCGCTTGCCCTGCGCCTGCAGCTCAGCGATTTTCTGAACTTTGTGCTCTGGCAGCACTTCGGCAAAGAAGCGATCAATGCCCAATTCGGCAGCAACGGCCTGGGCCACCTCGCGGCTGTCACCGGTCAGCATCGCGACCTCAACGCCCATCTCGTGCAGCCAGCGGACGGCTTCCTTGCTTTCGGGGCGCACGACGTCGGCCACGGCAAAGGCGGCGACCACCTGCCCATCGGCCACCAAATAGACTACCGACTGCGCCTTCTCCCCCGCAGTCTGGGCAAAGGCGTTGAGGTGCGCAGGCGGGCGCAAGTCCAGCATCTCCAGCAAGCGCGGGCCGCCCACATAAACCGGCTTGCCCTCCAAGGAGGCTTGCACGCCGCGTCCTTTCAAAGCGGTGAACCCGCTCACCGATGGCAGCGCCAGCCCCCGGTCCTGCGCCGCCCGGCGAAGGGCTTGGGCGATCGGATGCTCCGAGTCGCCTTCGATGGCAGCAGCCAGGGCGAGCGCGTCGTCCTCATTCCACCCCTCAGCCACCGCCATGCCCACCACCCCGAACTTGCCTTCGGTCAGCGTCCCGGTCTTATCAAAGACCACCACGTCAATATCGCGAGCGGCTTCCAACGCCAGCCGGTCACGCACGAGGATACCGTTCTTAGCCCCCAGTGCCGTGGTGATGGCAATTACCAGCGGTACGGCTAGACCGAGCGCATGCGGGCAGGCGATGACCAGCACGGTAACGACGCGCTTGAGGACTTCGACGTTGAAACCGACGGCGACGGCCCACCCGACGGCAGCCAGAGCGGCCACGGCCAAGGCGATGTAAAACAGCCAGCCGGCGGCCCGGTCGGCGAGCACCTGAGTGGGAGACTTGGACTGTTGGGCTTGCTCCACGAGGCGCATAATGCCTGCCAGGGCCGTCTGATCGCCGGTGGCGGTGACGCGGATGCGCAAACTGCCATCGCCGTTGATGGTGCCGGCGATGACGTTGGCGCCGGGTTGCTTACGGACAGGACGGGATTCGCCGCTGATCATCGCCTCGTTGACGCTGGACTCGCCCTCAACCACTTCGCCATCGGCCGGTATGCTTGCACCCGGACGTACCAGCACGAGGTCCCCTACGTGCAACGCAGAGGTGGGTACGGTTTCCACGCGGCCGTCAGGCAAGAGGCGCTCGGCGGTATCGGGCATGAGCTTGGCCAGTTCGTTCAGCGCGCCGGAGGCCTGACGCACCGAACGCATCTCCAGCCAATGACCGAGGAGCATCACATCAATCAGGGTGACCAGCTCCCAGAAGAACCCTTCCCCCAACTGGGCAAGTTGTGCCAAAAGGCTGTAGACAAAGGCAATGGAGATCGCCAGCGAGATCAGGGTCATCATGCCAGGCCGGCGCTGGCGTAGCTCGGGGACGGCCATTTGCAGGAAAGGCACGCCACCATAGCCAAAGATGACCAGCGAGAACACGAAAGGAACCCACTCGCTGCCGGGGAAGGTCGGCGCGCTGAAGCCCAACCAACGTTGCAGCGCGGGGCTGAAGATCAGCACCGGCAGGCTGAGCACCAGGCAGACCCAGAAGCGGGTGCGGAACATCCGCTCGTGTCCGGTGTGGTCGATGTGGCTTTTGCCGTGCCCGGCGTGAGTGGCATGCCGGGCGGGCGGTTTGGGCATGGCATGGGCAGAGTGGTCCTCGGGAGCGCCCGCTGCCGGGTGCATGGGTTCATGGGACATCGGGTGCGTCTCGTGGGCATCAGCTTGCCCCTTATGTTCGGTCGAAGATGGGCTCATAGGGTACCTCGTCAGTTGGATCCATCTTTTTCTTGGACCTTTGCGACTTCATGGTCCGGCACGGGTTTGAGGGCACATTAGCTAGTATCACGCATTAGCGCCCTACGGCAGGCGCTTTAGCTGCAGCGCAGAGCAAAGCGGAGCAGTGGCGTGTGCATCCGCTGTAATCCAATAGCAATCCGCTCGAGCTCTTCGATGGCACCATCCCCAGCGCGCTCTGGCAGGAGCGCGCTTCTTCCCAATCTGAGCTGCTTCGCCAGCCAGAGTGAACCATATGGATGCGTGTTCCCGAAGTTTCAGACACAAACGACCACCATATGCGTCAAGGGATCGGGACCGTTGGCGAAGGTCCTGAACCGCTTTGGAAGGCGCCATTGGAATGCAAAAAGCTGGTTTGCCTCGATCGCAGTGATCCGACAACCGATCGTACTGTTGTTTTCACGGGTGGTTGGCTCCCAGAACAGTTCGTATTTTCCACTGACCTTCGGATCTATTTCGGCAGCCGCAGTAAGCCATTCGGTCAAAAGATCGGCCCTGGTGAAGTATTCGAACGCACGTGCTGGCGGGACAGAGAGAAGCGCGTTCACATAAATCACGCGGTCTGTAACTGGGGCGATCAAACTACGGCTGGGGTTCATGGACTTTTTCTGTGTAGTCGAGCACGTAACCAATGGCATCCAGGAGAACAACATCGCATGGCGTGCCTCTCTCTACGACGCTCGACTGGTTTCCACATAAAACGCATGTACCTTCGTCGGTCGGCATAACGGCCTGCCGACAGCTCCATGGGCTTGTCAGCCAACATCCGCGTTTCAGCTCATGGAACTCCACCTGCGGATCACTTGAACACGACCGGCCCCCAAAGTCACTCGTGAAGATCCAGACCACCTCCCGCAACAACATGCGCTATGATCGGGAGCAGCAACAGCAACGCTGCGGCGTGAATCCACACTGCGCGCACCCACCTCGATCTCTTCTCAGGAGCTTCCCGTCCTAACGGGGTCAGGCCCCGGGGCTTGTATACGTTTAAGGTAGCGATCCCGAATAATATTACCAACCCACCGCCAGCATGAAGTAGTTCTCCCCTCGGTCGTACCAAATGCAAATCGTGTTCTTTGCGACGTGTGTCATATTATTTCTCCCTTTACATGGATTTAGCTATCAGCGCGTA
>JBEPZC010000131.1:0-3564 GCA_041641035.1 Candidatus Bipolaricaulota bacterium | reverse complement strand
TGTGTGCGAGTGGGGGTGTGGTGTAGTGGCCTAACACGCTGCCCTGTCAAGGCAGAGATCGCGGGTTCAAATCCCGTCATCCCCGCCAGACTTCGTCTGGACTGTTCGCCTTCGCCGGCTGTAAGCCAGCGAAGATGAAGGTCAAGCGGAGCGTGCCGAGGTAGCTCAGTTGGTAGAGCACAGGACTGAAAATCCTGGTGTCGGCGGTTCGAGTCCGCCCCTCGGCACTTCTTTTTTTTCTTATCACTTGCATCACTTGTGGCTTTCACGCTAAACTGAGATGACATTCTATCACGAAGGAGAGAACCTATGACCTATCCCACAGAGTATCGCTACACGAAGGAGCACGAGTGGGTCAAGCTCGAAGACACCCGAGCCAGGGTCGGCATCACCGATCATGCTCAGCATGAGCTAGGCGATATCGTCTACGTCGAGCTGCCCAAGGTCGGCACGAAGGTCAAACAGATGCAAGAGTTTGCTACCGTCGAATCCGTCAAGGCTGTCTCGCCCATCTATGCCCCTCTCAGCGGTGAGATCATGGAAGTCAATAAAGAGCTAGAGACCAAGCCCGAATTGATCAATCAATCCCCCCATGAGCAAGGGTGGATCGCGGTCATTGCCGTCAGCGATCCCACAGAAGTAGAGAACCTGCTGACGGCTGAACAGTACGAACAGCACATCGGGGGGCATTGATATGTCTTCATTCGAGTTCATCCCCAATACACCGGAAGATCAGCGCAAGATGCTCGCTGAAATCGGCCTTGCCGATGTCGAAGAGCTCTTCGCTGATATCCCCGCAGAGGTGCTCAAGAGATTCAAGCCCATAGGCCTAGAACCCTTGAGCGAGCTGGAAGTCAAACGCCTGGTCACTGAGCTTGCCCAGCAAAACGCTCATACGGAGCAGTACGTGAGCTTTCTGGGGGGAGGTGTATACGATCATTACGTGCCCGCGATCATCTCTCATCTGGTCTTGCGCGGGGAATTCTTGACGTGCTACACCCCCTATCAAGCTGAGCTCTCCCAGGGGACGCTCACGTGGATGTTCGAGTTCCAGACGATGATCTGCGAGCTGACGGCCATGGAGGTCGCTAACTCCTCTATGTATGACGGGGGCTCGGCCCTGGCCGAAGCCATGCTCATGGCCAAGAACATCACGGGAAGAACGAAATTCTTAGTCGCTAAAAGCCTCAACCCCTATTATCGAAGGTGCCTGGAGACCTACGCGTGGGGCGCAGGCTTAGAGCTCATTGACGTGCCCTTCACTCAAGATGGGCAGCTGGATCGCTCGGCTCTCTCGGCTCATGATCTTGCTGGGGTGATCGTGCAAACCCCCAACTTCTTCGGAGTGATCGAAGACCTAACGGGGCTGAAAGAGCTCATCAAGGACGCATTGCTGATCGTGAGTGCCAACCCCATCGCACTGGGGGTTTTAGCGCCGCCAGGAGTCTTTGGCGCTGATATCGTCGTGGGGGAGGGACAGCCTTTGGGAATCCCTCAGAGCTTTGGCGGCCCGTTGCTGGGGATCTTCGCGACACGGATGAGCTACGTGCGCCGGATGCCAGGGCGCATGGCCGGGCGCACCCTCGACGCTGCTGGCAACGTGGGCTATGTCATGGCCCTGCAAACGAGAGAACAGCACATCAGAAGAGAAAAAGCGACGTCCAATATCTGCACGAACCAAGCGTTGATGGGGCTGATGGCCACGATCTACTTGGCGACTCTGGGCCGGCGTGGCCTGAGGAGATTGGCCGAACTGAACTTACAGAAAGCCCACTATCTCGCAGAGAAGATCTCGAGACTTCCAGGGTTTGCCCTGCGCTTTTCCGGACCGTTCTTCAACGAGTTTGTCATTCAGACGCGCAAGAAGCCCACAAGGCTCCTCAAAACCCTGCGCGATGAGGGCTTCTTAGGCGGCCTCGATCTTGCGCCATACGATCTCCTAGATGGCAATAATCTCTTAATCGCGGTCACCGAAAAGCGCACGCGCGACGAGATGGATCGGTTTGTCAAGGCACTGAAAGGAGCATAACATGGGAACAACGATCTTCGATCTGGGCGAGGAGAGCCGCACAGGATTGAGGCTCCCCGCTCTCGATGTCCCCGAGAAGAACCTAACGGAGCTCATCCCTCCGGGACTCATCCGCAAAGAAGACCCCAAACTCCCCAACGTCTCCCAAGTCGAGGTCGTGCGACACTATACGAAGCTCTCACGGATGAACTACGGGGTCGATAACGGCATCTACCCTTTGGGCAGCTGCACGATGAAGTATAATCCCCGGATTAACGAAGATATGGCGCGGCTGCCGGGGTTCGCCCATGCTCATCCCTTGCAAGGGGATGAACTCTCCCAAGGGGCACTCAAACTGATGTACGAGCTTGGGGAGTATCTGTGCGCCATTGGCGGCATGGACGCGATCACATTGCAACCTGCGGCTGGCGCCCACGGGGAACTCACAGGGATGCTCTTAATCAAGAAGCACTTCGAGCGCACTAAAGAGCTTCACAAGCGCACGAAGATACTCCTGCCCGACTCCGCTCACGGGACTAATCCTGCTTCCGCAGCTATCGTGGGGTTTGAGGTCGTGCCTATCCCTTCAGACAGACGCGGGTTGGTGGACCTCGAAGCTCTCAAAGCCCATCTGAATGAGTCCGTCGCCGGGATCATGCTCACCAACCCCAACACCCTGGGGCTCTTCGAGACGGATATCTTAGAGATCACCAAGCTCGTGCACGACGTGGGCGGCTTCGTCTATTATGACGGGGCCAATCTCAATGCGATTGTGGGGCGGGCTCGCCCCGGCGATATGGGGGTTGACATCGTGCATTATAACTTACACAAGACGTTCAGCACGCCGCACGGGGGCGGCGGCCCAGGCTCCGGCCCAGTCGCCGTCGTCAAGAAGCTCGAGCCGTATCTGCCGGTGCCGCGCATCGTCAAAGAGAAAGGGAAATACTCTCTGGACTACAAACGCCCACACTCGATTGGGAAGGTGCACTCGTTCTATGGGAATTTTGGGGTGCTCGTTCGGGCGTATACGTACATTCGGATGATGGGTGATGCGGGCCTGAAGGCCGTGAGCACCCACGCGGTGCTCAACGCGAATTATTTGCGGGCGCGACTCAGCAAATACTATAAAGCCCCGTACGATCGAATCTGTATGCACGAGTTCGTGCTGACGACCAAGGGCATGTCGGAAGAGATCCGCACCCTGGACGTTGCCAAGAGATTGATTGACTATGGGGTCCATCCGTCGTCGATCTACTTCCCGTTGATAGTGCCCGAAGTGATGATGATCGAGCCGACGGAGACCGTGAGCAAGGAAGAATTGGATCGCTTTGCGGATGCGCTTATTGCGGTCGCTCACGAGATGCAAGAGAACCCGCAGATGCTCAAAGAAGCCCCTCACGCCGTGCCGGTCTACGGCGCTTCGGTGCGGCGCTTGGACGAGGTGCGCGCAGCCAAGGAGCCGATCTTGCGAGGCTGAGCGCTCAGCAGAGCCTTTGGCTTGTGCCTTCTTATGCAGTACAATAAGAGCTTGACAGGCCGATCCGTAAGGAGGAAGC
>JBEPZC010000130.1:0-3572 GCA_041641035.1 Candidatus Bipolaricaulota bacterium | reverse complement strand
CCCCTTGTACGACGTCAGCGCGCTCAGCGGCCCGGCCGTAAACTCGTAGAAGTCTATCGTGCGATCCCGGTTCGGATCGTACTGAACAACGTCTACAAGGTGCTCATCCCCGGTGAGCCAGACGACAGTCTTGATCTTGTTCTGGATGATAAACTCGGAGATCTCAAGGAGCTCGCGCTCAAAGCCCGTGGCGCTCTCCCCGTTAGCCCAACTGTCGCACGCCGCCGGACAATCCGAGGGGAACGAAAGCTTCACCGTCGAGACGATGAACTTCCAGGTTGCGTCAGATTGCTTGAGGCTCTCCTTCAGCCAAGCCAATTGCTCGGTGCCGAGCATCGTTTTGTTAGGGCCGTCGGGGAGCTTGTTATCGCTGCGATATTGGCGCGTGTCGAGAATAAAGACCTCGGCGTGCTTGCCCCAGCGGAACGAACGATAGAGTCTGTTGGGATCTTGAGGGTTCACCGTGATAGGGAAGTACTCTAGCAGCACTTGGCGTCCGATGGCCAATCTCTTGGGGTCTACCGTCGTCCCCGCAAAATTGTTGATGACCTCGTGATCGTCCCAGATGACATAGAGGCTTGTTGCGGCGCGCGCTTTCTGGTAGGGCTTGTCGGCGAACTGATATTTCTGTTTAGCACGGTACTCTTCGAGCGTGTTGGCGACGAAGTCGCTGCCGGGGACGTTGGGCGGGCTCGGGCAACGCTCGTCGTTATACACTGTGTCTCCGAGGAAGAGAAAGAAATCGGGTTGGGCTTCGGCTATGGCGTTGAAGATAAAATACTCCGGGCGACGGCACATCCCCTGACCCCCAAGATCAGCGCTCCAGACGAATTTTATATCTGAAGCTGTGTTCGCTTGCGGAGCCGTGACGAACGTCCCGCTGACAAAGGGACTGCGCTCGGTGCCTGACACTTGACGGACGCGATAGTAATAGCGCGTCGCGGGCTTCAGCCCAGTGAGCGTGACCTTGCCGGTAAAGTCTCTCTCCGGCGTGAGGGCAACAGGCTCAGCGCTCTGGGCGTCGCTGAAATCCTCGTTCGTGCTGTATTCGACAGCGAGCGATGAGCCGACGACTTCCGCGCCACGTGCCCAGATGATCGCGCTGGTGGGCGTGACATCCCCTGAAGAGACTCCGTGGGTAATCGCGGGCTGCACATCGCTTCCTACAGACCCTCCCACTACGCCGATGGCCAGCACTAGGCCAGCTGTGAACAACGTCTTCATGATCGCCACCTCCGCTATGATTCTAACAACATGGGGGGTGACGTGGTCAACTTCGGATGAGCAGCGCCAGCACGGCCTTCTGGGCGTGCAATCTGTTTTCGGCTTCGTCGAAGATCGCGCTCTGCGGCCCATGAGCCACGTCGTGGGTGATCTCTTCGCCGTAGTGTGCCGGCAGACAGTGCATCACCAGGGCGTTGGGCTTGGCGAGCCTCAGAAGCTCTTGGTTGATCTGAAAATTCTTAAATTTCTTGCGGCGCTCTTCAGCTTCGCTCTCTTGCCCCATGCTCGTCCACACGTCCGTGTAGAGAATATCGGCGTCCTTGGCAGCGACGGCGGGATCATGGACGATCTCGACTCTGCTCAGTCGGCGCGCCTGTTCTAAGATCTTCGCGTTCGGCTCGTGTCCGACAGGGCACGCTACGGTGATCTCCATGCCCAACTTCGGCCCAGCCTCCAGCCACGAATTGCACACGTTGTTGCCGTCGCCAATCCACGCGAGCTTCACGCCCTCGATTCTGCGCCTCTTCTCGTAGAGAGTGAGCAGATCCCCCAAGACCTGGCAGGGGTGTAAGAGATCCGAAAGCCCATTGATGACCGGCACATCAGCATATTTTGCCAACTCCTCGACGATCTCATGGCCGAAGACTCGCGCCATGATCGCATCGCAGTAGCGTGATAAGACTTTGGCGATGTCTTCGGTCGTCTCGCGCTGGCCCAGTTTGATGTCGTCTGGGCCAAGATAGATGGCGTGGCCGCCCAGCTGGGTCATGCCCACTTCAAACGAGACGCGAGTCCTGAGAGAAGGCTTTTGGAAGATCATCGCTAAGGTCTTGCCCGCAAGCATCGTGTGGGTGATTCTCGCCCGCAGCTCGCGCTTGAGCTGGAGCGCCGTCTCCAGCAGTTCCCAGAGGTCTTCGGCGGAGTACTCCGCAAATGAGATCAAGTCCTTGTGGCGCATAGGGCTCCTTTCGTGCTTTTCTGTAGATGTAAGATACAGAAATTTTGAGGACCCCGCCAAGTTGATTTTTCCGCATGCTTGCTTTAGAGTGAGAGCTGAGAAGGAGGCGAGCGATGAAGGTCTATCTCAACGGTCAATTTGTCCCTGAAGAAGAAGCAAAGATCAGCGTTTTCGACCACGGGTTGCTCTACGGCGATGGCGTCTTTGAGGGCATCCGCGCGTATAACGGCTACGTCTTCAAGCTCGACCGGCATATAGAGCGTCTGTACGACAGCGCTAAGGCCATTGCTCTGGAAATTCCCTTGAGCAAGGAGCAGATGACCCAAGCGATCCTTGAGACCCTCAGGGTGAACAAGCTGCGCAGCGCCTATATTCGCCCGATCGTGACGCGCGGGCCGGGGGACTTGGGAGTCGACCCGCGTCGCTGTCATGGGAAGCCCTCGGTCATCATCATCGTCAAGGAATGGAAGTCGCTCTACGGCGAAGAGATAAGCCAGCGCGGTCTGCGAGCGATTGTTGCCAGCACGCGCGCCCGCTCGCCCGATAGCCTCTCGCAAAACATCAAATCTTTAAACTACTTGTCGAATATCATGGCCAAGATCGAAGCCAACCACGTCGGCGCAGACGAAGCGATCATGCTGGACAGCAACGGCTTTGTCGCTGAGGGCACGGCGGATAACGTCTTCATCGTCAAGGGCGGGAAGATCTTCGTGCCCCCAACGATGACCAATCTCCCCGGCATCACCCGCGAGACGGTGATCGAGCTGGCCCAGCAAGAGGGGATTCCCGTGCGCGAGGAGTTTTTCGGAGTTCCCATGCTCTACGCTGCCGATGAGTGCTTCATTACCGGGACGGCCGCGGAGATCGCGCCGATTATCGAGGTTGACGGGCGAACAATCGGGACGGGCAAGCCCGGCCCGATCACCCAGAGACTCATAGAGAAGTTCCATGCGATCACGGGCATCCCTGAGACAGGCACGCCTATCTATGAAGGGTGAGCTATGACGGTCCGCGTTCGCTTCGCCCCAAGCCCCACAGGAGAGCTGCACGTCGGCGGGGCGCGCACGGCGCTTTTCAATTGGCTCTTTGCTCGCAAACATCGGGGCGTCTTCATCTTGAGATTTGAAGATACAGACATCGAGCGCAATCGCCCTGAGCTGATTGACCCCATCGTGGAGAGTTTGCGCTGGCTGGGGCTGCTGTGGGACGAGGGGCCGTACTTCCAGAGCCAACGGCTCGCTCTCTATCGCGAGCAGGCCGAGAAACTTCTTCGCGAGGGCAAGGCGTACAAGTGCTACTGCACGCCGCAGGAGCTGGAGGAGAAGCGCAAAGCCGCACTGGCTGCCAAACAGAAGCCCAAGTACGATAGGCGTTGTCGCGGTCTGACTGC
>JBEPZC010000129.1:0-3584 GCA_041641035.1 Candidatus Bipolaricaulota bacterium | reverse complement strand
GCTCTCGTGCTGCGAAGAATCAACTACAAGCACCTGGGGGCCGCCGGAGAGAACAGTCACCCCGTAGAGCTGATTGTTTTCTTTCAACTGGTCGGGCTCTGCTTTGAGATAGACCCGATACGCATATTCCCCTGGCGCGTCGAGCTTATCCGTCACACGCAGCTCCCGAACCCCTGCTTCGTACTCAACAGGGATATTCTGAATGATCTGGCCGTTTCTATAGACCAAGAGCGTTCCCGTTCCCTGAGTGGTTGCGCCAAGCTGCACGCGAAGAGAGAACGGCACCCCTGGCGTCGCCTCGGCAGGCACTTGCAGATCATAGAGCCATACTTCTGGAAAATCCCCGCCCAGCGGCCACACATGAATAGCTACCCCCTCACGGCGAGCGCGTCCCAGTATCTCTGTCATGTCTTCGTCAGACTGGCCATCAGTGATCAAGACGATCTCGCGGCGTCCGGTGCGCGGAAATGTCTCCAAAGCCAGGTGTATCGCGCTCGCGATGTCAGTCGCAGTACGGTCAGGTTCTGTCTGCAACTCTGACAGCGGGAGCGTTGGAGAAAACGTCGTTTCGATCAGAGGCTGCGCGCCGAAGCTTATCACCCCGTAAGACGTACCCTCGAGGGGCTTGGCCATAGATCTCGCAATATGAAGCAGCTCAGAAGAAGAGAGCCCGACGCTGGCCGAGCGGTCTATGAGAAAATAGACGAAGCGTTCCGAAGCCCCCCGAGCCCAGCGCGGCCCCGCAAGCGCCACACAGAGCATCACCAGCGCTCCCACACGGGCACACAGCGCCAGACGATCTGCTCGTTCCAATCCCCTCCCATATCTGAGGGTCACGAAGAACCCCACAACAATTACTATCAGTAAAAGCAAAACCAACGGGAAATCCAAGACGAAGCTCATCGGCCTTCACCCATCTGACGACGAAAGATACCCCGATAGTGCAAGAAAATCTCTACGATGAGTAAGACGAGAGCCACCCAGGCTCCGTAATACCAAAGGGGAAACTGCGCCTGGGCCCTCTCCGTGCCGAAAGAGTGTTGAGCAAGGTGGGGTATCTCCCCCACGCGATTGATCGCTGACTCACTGGGATCGAGATTGACCGCCCCACGCTCTGTGAACCCCGGTGTGCTGAACTCTTCTGAAACGGTCTGGTGCACAGGAAAGCCCCAGTTGGGCACAAGCCAGCGCACGACGTTATACACGAAGATGGGGAAGCTTGGCGTCAGCACCAGGGGCGAGCTCTTGAGATCAACGCCCAGATAGACGAGCCCCACGCTTTCAGATTTGTGAATGGCTAAGACCGGCCAATTCCCTGCCTGGATGAGCGTCTGCATAGGAGGAGCAAGCTCAGCAACGTGCAGCATGGTTGGCCGGAGATGTTCAATGCGCACGTTCTGCACAAGAGGATGATCTGCTTGTAACAGCCTGAGAAAATCGGGCTCACCAGAGATATCTGTGAGGCGAACCAACGGCTCTAAAGAGCTATGGATAAGAAAGACCTGTGCGGGTTCGAGAGAGCGCACCGTCGTGTTGTTCGCAATGATGAGATCAGGGTCTGCTGTCTTATCTGTGTGTATTTGAAGTGTAGTGAAGGTGCTCAAAGCTCGCTCCAGGAAGAAATTGCGCTCCCCAAGCCAGAGGACTTTCAGCTTCGGTCGTTCGGGAATAACAGAATAGCGTGTGTTGTCAAAGACAAAGTCGTCAGAGACTTCGAGGACAGCACGGAAACGCCCGCCCAGCCTGCTCTGCAATACGGTTTCTACATCACGGTGTTCGTTCGGGCCAAGACGGAAAGATTCAGTCAAAATCTCTCTCTCTTCGGCAAAGAACTTCAGTGTGCCTTCAACGCTCTCTGGTGAGAGATTTTCGATGCGGGCCCAGAGAGTGACGCCTACTGCACCCTCAGGCATGGGGCGGGCAGCAAACCCCGTGATCGCTACGTTTCTTCGTGGCTCTCCCACGGGAACCCAGCTGAGTGGGCCATCCAACCCGAACGACGGCGCATGATCGCTCACGTAGATAATCTCGTCGAAGCCCTCTGCTCCGCCCTGGCTGCGCATAAGCTCCCTCAGAGGAGACGGCAGAGCATCGCTTTGGAGCGTCGGCTGAGAGGCTTGCAACGCGGCCTTAGCTTGAGCTATGTCATCAGTCAAAGGCACGAGCAGCTTGGGGCTTCTCTGCGCTTGCATCACAGTAAGCCGACTCGGACGCCGACGCTCAATGATCTCTTTTGCAATATCCAACGCCTTCTCGTAGCGCGTCTTCCCTTGCTCTTGGGTCTGCATAGAGGCGCTGCCGTCTACAATGACAGCCAGCGTGCCACCACCAAGGAACTCTTGTGTCAGGATTGGGTGCGCCAGCGCAAAGATGAGCGCTCCCAGAGCTGCCAATTGCACCATCAACAGCCATATATTCGTCCATAAGAACGCCAGGGCGCTCCGGGGCCGCTCTGGCTCCTGCGGCCACAGCCAGATCGCTGAAACAGTGAGACGCTCCTCGCGTCGCCGCAAGAAGTACAGCGCTGCGATTACCCCCGCTAGGCTCAACAACCCGAACGCCCAAACATTGAGAAAGATCATTGGAAGAGCACCCCGCGCAAATCTTCAAAGAGCGCACGTTCCAACGGTTGCGCCGTCGAAATCCTCCTGTATCTGATCTGATGCTCGCGGCAGAACGCTTCCAAGCTTTGGATGTATCTGTGAAGATTGTCGCGATAGCGCGCGACCGCGCCAACACTTACAGAGAACTCAAGGGGGGCTTCGCTATCACTGAGCCGGGCATCAGAGCGCACCGGTGGGTCGAGATCGGCTTGCGCAAGGACTTGGATCAAGACGACTTCAAATCTCTTAAAGAGCAAGCGAAAAAGCCCTTGCTCGTACCCTTGCTGATCAAACATGTCGCTGAGCACGACCACTAAGCCTCGTCGCAGCGGCAGCTTGCTGAATTCCTCCAGCGTCGTGTTCAACGATGTCTGCCCTGTAGGCGTGAGCGATTCCAGAAAGCGTAACACTGTGTTCATATGGGAGAGCCCAGCCCGCGGCGGCACCCCCTGACTCAGATCGCGCGCAAACGCGAACACCCCCACGCGATTCATCTCCTTCAGCCCGAGGTACGCGATAGCACCGGCTAATTCCATGGCGTACGTGAACTTATCCCCCACAGCCATGGAGCGGCTCGTGTCGAGCAGCACATAGATGGGCACGTCCTCTTCCCGGTGAAAGACTTTGACAAAGAGCCGATCCAACCGTCCAAAGAGATTCCAGTCGACATAGCGAAAGTCGTCTCCGGGATAGTATTCGCGGTACTCTGCGAACTCTAGGCTCATGCCGACACGACGGGTCGTCCACAAGCCGGCTTGGCCCTCGAAGCGCCGCCGCCGCACAAACAGGCGCAACGCGGAAAGCCTCCTCCAGAAAGACTCGTCACCAAAACGCTCACGTAGGCTGGACATGCTCGTAGACCTGCGCCAAGATCTTCTCGACGGGGATGCCCTCAGCTTCGCCGCGGAAGTTCCGAATGATCCGATGGATCAAGCTCGGATAGAAGACCGCTTGGATGTCTACCAGGCGCGTGTTCAGCGC